>CAITLX010000134.1 GCA_903893335.1 uncultured delta proteobacterium
CTCGACGACCTCGATGCGCACGCTCCCGGGGAGCCTGCGCGAGAGCGTCGCCCGCTCGACCCAGGGGTCGGCGCGCAGGCGCGCCTCGGCGGTGGCGAGGTCGAGCGCGAACACGTTCTGCCCCTGCGCGACGCCGGCCTCGCGCGCGATCTCGTCGACGCTGCGGCGCGACGCGCCGACGACGTCGAGGGTGCGGACCGCGAAGCGGGGGCTCGTGCGCGTGTAGCGAACGAGGCCCGCGACGCACGCGACGGCGATGGCGACGGTGAGCGCGACGCCGAGGATGGCGCGCGCGGTCTCGAGGCGAGCCCCGCTCGGCGCGGAGGGCGCGGCCGAGGCGTCGGTCGTCGAGGGGCGCGGCGTCGCCTCTCCCAGGTCGAAGCCCGCGTCGTCGATGGCGGGGTCGGCCGCCTCGACCACGCCGGCGCGCGGGCGACGCGGGCCGACGCGACGGTTGGGGGGCGCGATGCGCGAGGTCATGTGCCCTCCCCGTCGCGGCGCCGCAGCAGCCTCGCGTGAAGCTCGCGCACCGAGGCGTTGATGTCGCCGGCGCCGAGCGCGATGACGATGTCCCCCTCGCGCACGCGCTGCTCGAGCACGTCGGGGATGCTCTTCTTGTCGGCGACGTAGGTGACGTCGTGGTGGCCGTGCGCGCGGATCGCCTGCGCGAGGCGCGACGCCGACGCGCCGTCGATGGGGTGCTCGCCGGCGGCGTACACGTCGGTGACGATGAGGACGTCGGCCTTGTTGAACGCGCGCGTGAAGCCGTCGAACAGATCGCGCGTGCGCGTGTACCGGTGCGGCTGGAACGCGACGACGACGCGCCGCCCGTACGCGCGCTGCGCGGCGTCGAGCGTCGCCTCGACCTCGGCGGGGTGGTGGCCGTAGTCGTCGACGAGCGTGATGCCGGAGACCTCGCCGACGATCGAGAAGCGCCGCGCGACGCCGCCGAAGGTGGCGAGCGCCTGCTTGGTCACGTCGAGGGGGACCTCGAGCTCGTCGGCGACGGCGATGACGGCCAGGCAGTTGAGCACGTTGTGCGTACCGGGCATGCGCACCTCGAACTCGCCGAGCGGCTCGCCCCGCTTCCAGGCGAGGAAATGCGTGGCGAGGCCCTCGTAGCGGATCGAGCGGGCCGAGTAGTCGGCCTGCGACGAGATGCCGTAGGTGACCATGCGCCGCGAGACGCGCGGGAGGATGTCCTGCACGTGCGGGTGGTCGAGGCACATGACCGCGAGCCCGTAGAACGGGACGCGCATCGCGAACTCGACGAACGCCTCCTTGATGCGGTCGTGCGTGCCGTAGTGGTCGAGGTGCTCGGCGTCGATGTTGGTGACGACCGCGATGGTCGGCGTGAGGCGCAGGAACGAGCCGTCGCTCTCGTCGGCCTCGGCCACCAGCAGGTCGCCCGCGCCGAGCCGCGCGTTGGAGCCGAGCGCCGCCATCTTGCCGCCGACGACCACGGTCGGGTCGAGGCCGGCGGCGCGCAGCACCGTGGCGGTGAGCGAGGTCGTCGTCGTCTTGCCGTGCGAGCCGGCGATGGCGACGCCGTACTTCACGCGCATGAGCTCGGCGAGCATCTCGGCGCGCGCGATGACGGGGACGCCGCGCGCGTGGGCCTCGACCAGCTCCGGGTTCTCCGCGACGATCGCGCTGGAGTAGACGACGACGTCGGCGTCGCGGACGTTCTCGGCGCGGTGTCCGACGTCGATGCGCACCCCGAGCATCGCGAGGCGACGCGTCGTGTCGTTCGCCTTGAGGTCGGAGCCCGAGACGTCGAAGTCGAGCGTGTGCAGGATCTCGGCGAGGCCGCTCATGCCGATGCCGCCGATGCCCACGAAGTGGACGTGCCGTACGCGTCCTCTAAACATGGGCCGCCTCCGTGATCGAGCCGCGCGTCCGCGCGGCGCCGTCGCTGGTCGGCTCGACCGCGCGCCGGCCGATGCCTCCGAGCGTGAGCAGATCGCGCGCGACGTCGCGCGCGGCGTCGGGGCGCCCGCGGCTGCCCGCCGCCACCGCCATGCGCGTGCGCGCCTCGACGTCGCGACCGAGCGCGACGATCGCGCCCGCGAGCCGCTCGGCGCTGGCCTCGCTCTGCACGATGCAGGTCGCCGCGCCCTCGGCGGCGAGCGACTCGGCGTTGCGCCGCTGGTGGTCGTCCGCTGCGAAGGGGAACGGCACGAGGATCGACGCGCGCCCGACGACGCAGAGCTCGGCGAGGAAGCCCGCGCCGGCGCGGCCGACGACGACGTCGGCCCCCGCGAGCGCGCCCGCCACGTCGTCGATGAAGGGCACGACCTCGGCGGCGACGCCCGCGCGCTCGTAGGCCGCGCGCACCTCGGCCTCGCGCCCCTTGCCGCACTGGTGCAGCACGTCGAGCCCGGGCGTCTCGCGCAGCGCGAGCCCGAGCGCCTCGGGCAGCGTCCGGTCGAGCGCGAGCGCGCCCTGGCTGCCGCCGAGCACGACGACGCGCATGCGCCCCGCCACCGCGCGGTAGCCGACCGGAGCGAACCCGCGACGAAGCGGGACGCCGGTGCGCAGCGCGCGCCGCTCGCCCACGGCCGCCTCGACCTCGGGGAACGCGACGTACGCCCGCCGCACGAGCGGCCGAAGCCATCGGTTGGCCAGGCCGAGCACGCCGTTGGGCTCGAGCAGCGCGACCGGCACGCCCGCGCTCCACGCCGCGAGCGCGACGGGACCGGCCGCGTACCCGCCGGCGGAGAGCACGACCGCGGGGGAGAGCCGACCGACGAGCGCGCGCGCCCGCGGCAGCGCGAGCGCCGCCTTCGTGACGCCCTTGAGCGCGCCCGTGACGCCGCCCCCCTTGATGGGGACGACGTCGAGCAGCTCGAGCTCGTCGCCGCGCGCCGGTACGACGCGCGTCTCGAGCCCTCGCGCCGTCCCGACGTACACGACGCGCACGTCGGCCTCGTCGCGCAGCGCGTCGGCGACGGCGACGAGCGGAAAGACGTGGCCGCCCGTGCCGCCGCCCGCGAGCAGGATCGTGGGGCGCGTCATGCGGGGCTCTGCTCGGGCGCGAGGGAGCTGCGCTCGGACGACGCCTCGACCGGCACCATCTTGGTGGCCTGGCGCGAGATGTTGAGGAGGATGCCGGCCGCCACCGCGTTGACCAGCAGCGACGACCCGCCGTAGCTCATGAACGGGAGCGTGAGCCCCTTGGCCGGCGCGATGGCCATGGCGACCGCGAGGTTGACCAGCGCCTGGACGCCGAACATCGTCGAGATGCCGAAGGAGAGGTAGCTGCCGTAGTCGTCGGGGGCGAGCACCGCGATGCGGACGCCGCGCGCGACGATGACGAGGTAGGCGGCGCAGAGGCCGAGCACGCCGAGGAAGCCGAGCTCCTCACCGACGATGGCGGCGATGAAGTCGGTGTGCGCCTCGGGGAGGTAGAGCACCTGCAGCCCGCGCCCGAGGCCGAGGCCGAGCGCGCCGCCCGAGCCGAAGCTCATCACCGACTGGAACGGCTGGTAGGCCAGGTCCTGCCGGTGCTTGTCCATGTCGAGCCAGGCGAGGTAGCGGCGCAGGCGGTAGGACTGCGTCACGACGAGCGCGACCGCGCCGCCACCGGCGAGGAAGGTGCCGATCGCGAGGTAGCCGATGCGCGCGCCCGCCACGAACATGAGCGTGAACGAGAGGAACGCGAGCACGACCGCGCTGCCGAAGTCGGGCTGCTTGAGGCAGAGCAGCATCAGCACGCCCGGCACGATGACGTGGGGCAGGAAGCCGACGAGGAAGGTCGTGACGCGCTCGGCCTTCTTCTCGAGCGAGTAGGCGAGCCACATCACGAGCGCGAGCTTGGCCATCTCGGCGGGCTGCACGTGGATGGGGCCGAGCGAGATCCAGCGCCGCGCGCCGCCGCCGGAGTGCCCGAGCCCCGAGATGCACACGACGAGCGTGAGCACGACGAAGGCGAGGTTCCAGTACGTGAGCTTGCGCAGCCGGTGGTAGTCGAACGCGCTCACCGCCCACATCGTCACGAGCGCGCCGACGCCGAAGATGGCCTGGCGCTTGAGGTAGTAGTGCGGGTCGTGCATCTGCACGGTCGCCTCGACGGCGCTCGCGCTGTAGACCATGACGATGCCGAAGCCGATGAGCGCGGTGACGATCGCGCCGAGCACCGGGTCGACGGGGCCGAGGGCGGGGCGAGAGAGGGCGCCGGCGGCGCGCGTTCGCGGCGTCATGTCGCCTCCGCCGTGAGCGCGCGGACCTCGGCGACGAACGCCTCGCCCCGCTGCTTGTAGTCGCGGAACATGTCGAAGCTCGAGCACGCGGGGCTGAGCAGCACCGCGTCGCCCGGCAGCGCGAGCGCGTGCGCGCGTCGCACGGCGTCGGCCATGCTCGAGGCGCGCGACGTCTCGACCACGCCGCGGGCCGCGGCCTCGATGCGCGGAGCGGCCTCGCCGAGCACGACCAGCGCGCGGCCGCGCGCGCGCAGCGCCGACACGAGCGGAGCGTAGTCGCCGAGCTTGTCGCGCCCTCCGGCGATGAGCACCGCGCGCGCCTCGTCGAGCCCCGTGAGCGCGGCGACCGCTGCGCCGACGTTGGTGCCCTTGGAGTCGTCGTAGTAGCGCACGCCCGCGACCTCGCCGACCAGCGCGGTGCGGTGCGCGAGCCCCTCGAACGCGGCGAGGGCCTCGGCGATGGCCGACTCGGGGACCGACGCCTCGGCCGCGCAGGCGATCGCGGCGCAGGCGTTGGCCACGTTGTGCGCGCCGGCGATGCGCAGCGACGCGAGGGGGAAGCGCGCGCCGCGCATGCGGTCGACGATGGAGTCGCCCGAGGGCCCCACGTCACCGCCGACGCCGAACGTGACGACGCGGGCGCTGCCGCGCGCGGCCTCGCGCGCGCACACCACGTCGCCGAACGGCACGACGGCCACGTCCTCGTCCGTCTGCTGGACGAACATGTTGCCCTTCGCCGCGGCGTAGGCCGCGAAGCCCGAGTAGCGGTCGAGGTGATCGTCGGTGACGTTGAGCAGCGCGGCGACGCGCGGCGCGAACGTCGGGATGCGCTCGGCCTGGTAGCTCGACACCTCGAGCACGAGGCGGTCCCAACGCTTGCCGATGGCCTCGCAGAGCGGCGTGCCGAGGTTGCCGCCTGCGAAGGTGGCGAAGCCCGCGCGCTCGCACATCGCGGCGACCAGCGAGGTGGTCGTGCTCTTGCCGTTGGTGCCGCCGATGGCGACGGTGAGGGTCGGTGCGACGGACCGGTAGCCGAGCTCGAGCTCGGAGATGACCTCGACGCCCCGCGCCGCGACCCGGTCGAGCTCGGCGAAGGGCGCCACGCCCGGCGAC
>CAITLX010000135.1 GCA_903893335.1 uncultured delta proteobacterium
CGCGGCGAGCGGCCGACGGCGCAAGTCCGCGGCGGCGGCGGCGGTCGCGGCTCTGCTCGTGGCCGGCGAGGCGCGCGTGCGCGCCGACGGAGCGCCGCGTGGGCGGCTGCGCGTGTCGGTGCTCGACGTCGGCCAGGGGGACTCCACGCTCGTCGATCTGCCCGATGGCAGCGCGATGCTGATCGACGGCGGCGGCATGGTCGGCAGCCCGGTCGACCCGGGCCGCGCGGTCGTATTGCCCGTGCTGCGTGCGCGCCGCCGCGACGCCGTCGCGCTCGCCGTGCTCTCGCACCCGCACCCCGATCACTTCCTCGGGCTCGCGAGCGCGCTGCCCGCGCTGAAGGTCGGCGCCTTCTGGGACACCGGCCAGGGGGAGCGCGAGGGGGCGGGGCCGGTCTACGCCGAGCTGCTCCGCGGCCTGCGCGCGCGCGGCGTCGCGGTCGTGCGCCCCGACGCGCTCTGTGGCGGCGAGCGCGCGCTCGGAGGCGCGAGGGTCGAGGTGCTCGCCCCGTGCCCCGAGCCCGTGCCGCTCGGCGGCGCCAACGACAACTCGCTGGTCGTGCGCGTGCGCCTCGGAAGGCGCGCCGCGCTGCTCGTGGGGGACGCCGAGCACGGCGCCGAGGAGCGCCTCGTGGCCACCTACGGTCGCGCGCTCGCCGCCGATCTCTTGAAGGTGGGCCACCACGGCAGCCGCACCTCGTCGTCGCCGCCGTTTCTGGCCGCGGTCGCGCCGCGCGACGCGGTCATCTCGTGCGGCGTGCGCAACCGCTTCGGCCACCCCCACCCCTTCGCGCTCGCCGCGCTCGCGGGGGCGGGTGTGCGCGTGCACCGCACCGACCTCGAGGGCTCCGTGCGCTGGGAGACGGACGGCGAGCGGGTGCAGCTCGTGACCGCTCGCGGCGGCGTGGTTGACGACCGGCCCGCACGGTGAGAATCGGTTCGGCGTGAGCACCACCCCGAACCTCGCCGCGGGCGTCCGCACGCTGCTGTCCGCCGAGCAGATCGCCGCCCGCGTCCGCGAGCTCGGCGCCGAGATCACGCGCGCCTACGAGGGGCGCAAGCTCGTGCTCGTGTGCGTGCTCAAGGGCAGCTTCGTCTTCGCCGCCGATCTCGCGCGCGCCATCGACCTGCCGCTGCGCGTCGAGTTCCTCGGCGTGCGCAGCTACGGCTCGGGCACCGAGTCGAGCGGCGTCGTGCAGATCACCCACGACCTCTCCAAGCCCATCGAGGGGGAGGACCTCCTCATCGTCGAGGACATCGTCGACACCGGCCTCACCATCGCGCACCTGCTCGAGCTGCTCTCGACGCGCCACCCGCGCGACATCCGCGTCTGCTCGCTGCTGCACAAGCCGTCGCGCGAGCGCAAGAAGGTGCCCATCCACTACCTCGGCTTCACCATCGACGACGAGTTCGTCGTGGGCTACGGGCTCGACTGGGCCGAGACGTACCGCAACCTCCCCTTCCTCGGCATCGTCGAGGGGACGACGGCGGCGACACGATGACGAGCGCGGACGGCGCGGCGACGCCATGATGAGCGCGGGGACGAGGGCGACGACACCATGAGCAAGCGACTGGCATTCCTCGAGCAGACGACCCGGGCCGGCAAGGCCGACGCCTTCGCCTGGTACGCGCTCGCGCTCGAGTACCGGACGCTCGAGCGGCACGACGAGGCGCTCGCGACCTTCGAGCAGCTGCGCACGGAGCACCCGGGCTACGTGCCCGCCTACCTCATGCGCGCCCAGCTGCTCGGCCAGCTCGGGCGCCGCGACGAGGCCCGCGCCGCGTGCGACGAGGGCATCGCCAAGGCGCGCGCCGCGGGCGACGCCCACGCCCAGTCCGAGCTCGAAGACCTGCGCGCGTCGTTCGTCTGACGCCGCCGCGCGCCGCTCAGGGCGCGGCGTCGAGCAGCAGGCGCGCGCGGTCCATGCCGGGGCGCAGCGCGGCGAGGCGCGCGTCGGCGTCGACGAGCGCGAGCAGCCCCGCCATCGCCTCGCGGTAGCGGGCGCGGTCGAGCGCGCCGCGCACCAGCTCGAGGCGCAAGAACACCGCCGCCGTCTGCACGACGTCGGTCAGGCAGTAGGCCTGCACCTCGGCCAGCTTGCCCGCGTGGATCATCGGGCCGATGTCCTTGCCCTCGACGCCGACCTTGCCGGGCATCCCCACGAGCTTGGCCACGGTGTCGAGCTTGGCCGGGCGCGAGGCGCCGAAATCCGCAAGGAAGTCCATCAGGTCGAAGTGACCCTCGGGGCTGAAGCGGTAGCGCACGTCGCGGTCCTGGTAGTAGGCGCGGAACGGGACCCCGTGGCGCAGGCAGCGCGCCGCGAGCACCGGCAGGTCGAAGCCGCGGCCGTTCCACGTCACCAGCGCGGGGCGCCGCTTCTCGAAGAACTCGGCGAAGTCGAGCAGGGCGCCGGCCTCGTCCTTCTGGTCGCCGAACACGCCGAGCCGACGGACGGCGTACGCCTCGTCGAGCCAGAGCACGCCGAGCACGACCACCTGGTGGAACGGCGCGGGGGGAAGGCTCGCCGTCTCCCCGATGGGCTGGGGCAGCGGTAGCTCGGGGTCGAGCACGGTCTCGATGTCGAGCACGAGGTAGCTCTTGGGTTCGCTCACGGCGGTGCGCCCTCCGGCCGGGTGGAGCCCCATGCTAGTCGCTTCCCACCCGCGCGACGGGGATGTGGTACGGTCGCGGTCCCACCTCGTCGGGTCGGGTTGCGTCGGCGGGCCCTGTTGGCTCGGTTTCTGGCGCGCCTCTCCGACAGCTCGCGGGGCGGGCCGTCCCGGCCCGACCGCAAGCGCGGTCCACCCTCTTTCCTCCCGGTCGCCCCCTCTCGGGGCGTACCCGACATGGCCAAAAACCTACTCGTCCTCAACATCGATCTCCGAGAAACCCGCGTCGCGCTCATCGAAGACGGCATCATCGCCGAGCTGCACATCGAGCGAGCGAGCACCACCGGAACCCTCGGCAACATCTACCTCGGCAAGGTCACGCGCGTGCTGCCGGGCATGCAGGCTGCGTTCATCGACGTCGGGCAGGAGCGCGCCGCGTTCCTCCACGTCGAGGACCTCATCCGGCCCGACGACTTCGAGGCCTACCTCGCCGGCGCCAAGCGGCCCGACCACGAGGAGGCCTCCGCCCCCGACGCGTCCGACGCCGACGGCGAGGCCGAGCCCGAGCGGGTCCCGGTCGTGCCGTCGCTCTCGGCGAGCGAGGTCGGCGCGCCCGAGGTCCCCGCCAGCGGCGAGTGGGGCCCGGACGCAGCGGCGGCGCCCGAGGGCGCTGTGCAGGGTGAGCCCGCCGCGGCCGAGGCTGCGGCCTCCGACGACACCGCGGGGGACGACGAGCCCCTGCTCGTGGCCGGCGACGTCGTCTCCGAGGACGACCTGACCGAGGTCCTCGAGGCCGAGGCCGAGGAGCTCGACGCCGAGGACCTCGAGGTCGACGCCGACGAGACCGACGGCGCCGCGGCTGCCGAAGACGACGTCGAGGGCGAGGGCGAGGCGGCCGAAGACGAGGACGACGTCGAGGGCGACGACGAGCCGGGCGACGTGGCGGCCGCCGAGGCTGGCGCCGAGCCGGGCAGCGAGCCTGGCGCGCCGGCCCCCGAGGCAGCCGAGGGCACCGCTCCGGCGGCGGCCACCGAAGGCGCCGACCCGCGCGGGCAGCGCTCGCGCCGCCGGCGTGATCGCGGCCGCAGGGGCGGCAAGGGTGGCGGGCGCGAGGGCCAGCAGGGTCAGGCGCAGCCCGCGCCGCAGGGACAGCAGGCCCAGCAG
>CAITLX010000136.1 GCA_903893335.1 uncultured delta proteobacterium
AGCGGTCGCAGCCGCCGAGGGCCCCGCGCGCGCCGCGGTTCGCGCCCTCGCCCGCGGCTTCGCGCGCGTGCCGGACGAAGCCCCGCTGCCGGGCCACGACGACCCGTCGAGCAGCCTGGCCGTCCCGATGCTGGGGAAATCGCTCGCGACCGGGTTCGCCCTGCGCGACGGCGCGCTCGCGCCGAACTTCCCCGCGCTCGCCGCGGGGGCCTCGGTGCGGCGCGCGCGCGTCACGCTCCCGGCGCGCGCCGGCGCACCGCTGCACGTCGAGGACGAGTCCTCGGGGCTCGCGCTCGACGCCACGATGCTGCACGCCGACGACGTCGCGGGCGAGCCGGTCGATGGCTACGTCGCCTACCGCGGCGCGCTCGGCGAGGGCTCGACCGTCGTGCACCGCCCGACCTGGGAGGGCACCGAGGACGTCGTCTCCCTGCGCGATCCGGGCTCCTCCGAGCTTCGCTACGACCTCGCGCTCGGGCCGCGCGTCGCCGGCCTGCGCCTCGTGTCGCGCACGCTCGAGCTGCTCGACGCCGCGGGCGCCCCGCGCCTCCGCGTCGCGCCCCCCTGGCTGGTCGACTCGATCGGCGTGGCGCGCGACGCCGACCTCACCGTCGAGGGCTGCGCCGTCGACACGAACCCCGCCGCGCCGTGGGGCCGCAAGCCCGTCGCGCCGGGCGCGCGCCGCTGCACCGTGCGCGTCTCGTGGAACGCCGACGGGCTCACCTACCCCGTCGCGATCGACCCGACCTGGAGCACGACGGGCAGCCTCGCCACCGCGCGGCGCGACCACACGCTCACCGCCCTCGCCGGCGACCAGGTCCTCGCAACCGGCGGCTACACCGCGGTCGCCAGCAACTCGACGTCGTGCGAGCTCTACGACCCGACCACCGCGGCGTGGGCCGCGACGGGCTCCCTCTCGCTCGGGCGCCGCTCCCACACCGCGACGCTCCTCACCGCCTTCGACTCCGTCATGGTCACCGGCGGCAACGCGAGCGGCAACGGCACGACCTCGACCGAGATGTACGTCCCCGCGACCGGCCTCTGGACGACCCCCTCGGGCTCGACGCTCGTTCAGGGGCGCATGTACCACACGGCGACGGCCGTCTCGGGCCGCCAGGTGCTGGTGGTCGGCGGCTTCGGCTACGTCGGCCCGAGCTACTCGACGATCGCGCGCGCCGAGCTCTTCACCGCCACGAGCGCCGCCGCCGGCAGCTTCGCGTCGGGCGGAATTCTCAGCGACGCGCGCGAGTACCACACCGCCGCGATGATCTCGTCGGCTGGCGCCGTGCTCGTCGCCGGTGGCACCTACTACTTCAACCCGAACGACGGCGGAGCCACCACGAGCAACGAGTTCGCGTCCGCCGAGACGTGGGATCCGTCGACCAACAAGTGGACCACCGTCGGCTCGCTGAGGTGGGCGCGCAGCGGCCACACCATGGCGGTGCTCTCGACCAGCCCGGCGCTCGCGATCGGCGGCAGCAACGCGACCAGCGGCTACCTGTCGAGCGTCGAGTCGTTCGACACGAGGGCGCTCACCTGGACGACCGTCGGCTCGATGAACGCCACGCGCTCCAACTTCGCAGCCGTGACGATGCTCGACGGCCGAGTGCTCGCCGTCGGTGGCTCGTCCAATCCGGGCACCTCCGAGGTGTACGACCCGGTCGCCGACAAGTGGACGGCCGCCGGCACGCTCGGCACGCCTCGCTACGGCCACCCGCTCGTGTTGCTCTCGAAGGGCTGGGCGCTCACCGCCGGCGGGTACGCCGCCTCGACGGCGACGCAGACCCCCTCGGCGGAGCTCTTCTCCTTCCTAGGCCAGGGCGCGAGCTGCACCTCGTGGGGCCAGTGCGACTCCGGCTTCTGCATCGACGGCGTCTGCTGCAACTCGGCGTGCGGCCTCGGGTCCACCACCGACTGCCAGGCGTGCAGCGCCGCGGGCGGCGGCGCGGCCGCCGACGGGCTCTGCGGGCCGCTCACCGCGTTGGCCGCCAGCGCCGTCACCTGCCGCAGCGCCGCGGGCGCCTGCGACGTCTCCGAGAAATGCTCGGCGACCTCGACGGCCTGCCCCGGCGACACCTTCGCGACCTCGACGGCGATCTGCCGCGCCATCGCCAACGAGTGCGACGTGGCGGAGACCTGCACCGGCACCTCCGCGACATGCCCCAACGACGCCGTGCAGCCGGCGGGCAAGTCGTGCAGCGACGACGGCAACGTGTGCACCACCGACCTGTGCAACGGCACCGCCGGCGCTGCCGTCTGCGTGCACGCCGCGGGCAACGCGAGCGCCGTCTGCCGCGCCGCAGCCAACGAGTGCGACCTCGCGGAGACCTGCACCGGCACCTCGACCGCCTGCCCGGGCGATGCCGTGAAGCTCTCGACGACCGCGTGCACCGACGACGGCAACGTCTGCACGCTCGACCTCTGCAACGGCACGAGCGGGAGCCCCGCCTGCACCCACCCCGCCGGCAACGCCGGCCAGACGTGCCGCGCCGCGGCCAGCGAGTGCGACCTCACCGAGACGTGCGACGGGACGAACGCCGCGTGTCCGACCAACGCCGTCAAGGGCAACACGGTCGGCTGCACCGACGACGGCAACGCCTGCACCACCGACCTCTGCAACGGCCTCGCCACCTCTCCGGCGTGCGTGCACGCAGCCGGCAACGGCGGCACGGTGTGCCGCGCGGCCGCCGGCCTGTGCGACGCCCCCGACCTCTGCACGGGCACGAGCAGCGCCTGCCCAGCCGACGCGAAGCGGCCCACCTCGTACGTGTGCCGCGCCGCCGTCCCGCCCACGGGGACGGACACCACGACCTGCGACGCCGACGAGAAGTGCGACGGCACCAACGACAACTGCCCGGCCGACGCGTTCAAGACGGCGACCACCTCCTGCCGCGCGGCGAGCTGCACCAGCGCCGTCGCCACGCTCGCCGCCTCCTGCACCGGCAGCAGCGCCGCGTGCCCGTCGACCCAGACGCAGAGCTGCGCGCCGAGCAGCTGCAACGGCACGGTGTGCGGTGGCTGCACCGGCGACGCGCAGTGCGCGGGCACGCAGTACTGCTCGTCGGGCGTCTGCACCGCGAAGAAGGCCAACGGCCAGACGTGCAGCGCCGGCAACGAGTGCACCAACACGTTCTGCGTCGACGGCGTGTGCTGCAACACCGCCTGCGCCACTGGCACCTGCGACTCGTGCGTCAACACCGGCTCGGTCGGCACCTGCTCGGCGGTCCCCGCCGTCACCGTGTGCCGCCCGGCAGCCGGCGAGTGCGACACGGCCGAGACGTGCGGCGGCTCGATGAGCTGCCCGAGCGACGCCAAGAAGCCGAACTCTGCGAGCTGCACCGACGACGGCAACGTCTGCACGCGCGACGTGTGCGACGGCGCGTCCAACGCCTGCACGCACCCCGCGGGCAACGCGGGCACCCTCTGCCGCGCCGCCAACGGCACGGCGTGCGACGTCGCCGACTCCTGCGACGGCAACTCGACGACGTGCACCGACTCGAAGGCCGCAGCCGGCACCGCGTGCCGTGGCGCCGCGGGCGAGTGCGACCTGGCCGAGTCGTGCGACGGCGCGAGCGACGCCTGCCCCACCGACGCGAAGAAGTCCGTGGGCACGGCGTGCGCCGACGACGGCAACGTGTGCACGACCGACGCCTGCGACGGCTCGAGCGCCAGCTGCCAGCACCCGGCAGGCAACGCCGGCACCACCTGCCGCGCCCAGTCGGGCCCGTGCGACGTCGCCGACACCTGCTCGGGCACCTCGACGGTGTGCACGGACGGCAAGCGCAGCGCGTCGTTCGTCTGCCGCACCTCGACCGGCGAGTGCGACCCCTCCGAGAGCTGCGACGGCGCCAGCAACGCCTGCCCCGCGGACCTGAAGCGGTCCAACGGCACCTCCTGCGCCGACGACGCCAACCCCTGCACGACCGATCTGTGCGACGGCTCCTCGGCGACCTGCCAGCACAACGCGGGCTTCGCAGGCGTGCAGTGCCGCGCCTCGGCGGGCGCGTGCGACGTCGCCGACGCCTGCACCGGGACCTCGACCGTGTGCCCCGACAACAAGCAGGCCGCGGGCACCGCGTGCCGCAACTCCGGCGGCGTGTGCGACGTCGTCGAGTCGTGCGACGGCGCGACCAACGACTGCCCCGCCGACGCGTTCGCCAACCCGAGCGTGTCGTGCCGCAGCGCGAGCTGCTCGACCGCCGTCGCCACGCTCGCGGCGACGTGCAGCGGGACGGCCGCCTCGTGCCCCACGGCGCAGACGCAGTCCTGCGCACCGTCCACCTGCAACGCGTCCAACACCGCGTGCGGCGGCTGCTCCGACGACAGCCAGTGCACGGGCGCCCAGTTCTGCTCGGGCGGCGTGTGCGTGACCAAGAAGGCCGCGGGCGCGACGTGCGGCGGCGCCAACGAGTGCTCGGCGGGCTTCTGCGCCGACGGCGTGTGCTGCAACACCGCGTGCGGCGGCGGCGTCTGCGACGCCTGCAACCTCGCCGGCAGCGTCGGCACCTGCGCCCCCACCGCGTCCTCCACGGTGTGCCGCGCCGCCGCGTCCGAGTGCGACGTGGCCGAGACGTGCGGCGGTGCGATGGCGTGCCCCGCCGACGCCACCAAGGACGGCCAGGCCTGCTCGACCGACGGCAACGTGTGCACCACCGACGTGTGCCAGGGCACCGTCTGCGCGCACCCCGCCGCTGCGGCCAACACCCCCTGCCGCGCCGCTGCCCGCGAGTGCGACGTCGCCGAGACCTGCGGAGGCGCCACCTCTTGCCCCGCAGACGGCTTCACGCAGGACGGCACGTCGTGCACCGACGACGGCAACACCTGCACCTCCGACGTCTGCCAGGCCGGCAGCTGCGCGCACCCCGCCGGGCACGCCGGCACCGTCTGCCGCGCAGCCGCCGGCGAGTGCGACGTCGACGACAAGTGCGACGGCGTCGCGGCGAGCTGCCCCGCCGACGGGCACGTCACCGAGGGCACGGCGTGCTCGGGCGACGGCAACGTGTGCACCGTCGACGCGTGCGCCGCCGGGCTCTGCGCCCACACCCCGGGCAACGCGGGCACGGTGTGTCGCCCCGCCGTCGGCGAGTGCGACCTCGACGAGAGCTGCAGCGGCGCCTCGCCGAGCTGCCCCAACGACGGCTTCCGCGCCAACGGCGCCTCGTGCACCGACGACGGCCAGGATTGCACCTTCGACCAGTGCCAGGGAGGCCTCTGCGCGCACCCCGCAGGGCACGCCGGAACGGTGTGTCGCCCGGCGACGGGCGAGTGCGACGTCGACGAGAAGTGCGACGGCGCGTCCACCTCGTGCCCCACCGACGCCTTCCAGTCGGAGGGCTCCGCGTGCACCGACGACGGCAACGGCTGCACGCTCGACAAGTGCGCGCAGGGCAAGTGCGCGCACCCCTCGGCCGACGGCGTCGCCTGCAACGACGGCAACGTGTGCAGCAGCCCCGACCTGTGCGCCACCGGGCAGTGCGTCGGCACACCGATCGCCGGGTGCACCTGCGGCACCGACGCCGACTGCAACGACAGCAACGTCTGCAACGGCACCGAGACCTGCAACGGCGGCGTGTGCAAGCCGGGCACCGCGCTCGCGTGCGACGACCACAACGCCTGCACCGACGACGGCTGCAACGGCTCGCTCGGCTGCACGCACGCCTCGGTGGCCGACGGCGCAGCGTGCGACGACGGCGCTTACTGCACGAACGACGACATGTGCGCGGCGGGCATCTGCCTCGGCGCGACGCCGCACGACTGTTCGGGCGCGGCGAGCGACGCGTGCCACGTCGGCGTGTGCGACGAGGCGACCGATGCCTGCGTCGCTCAGGCGGTCACCAACAACACGGCGTGCGACGACGGCGACGCCTGCACGCTGCTCGACAAGTGCAACTCGGGAGCGTGCGTCGGCCAGCAGAAGCTCAACTGCCACACCTGCGCGACAGTGGGCGACTGCGACGACTCGAACCCCTGCACCACCGACCTCTGCGACGACGTGAGCAAGCAGTGCGCGTACGTCGCCATCTCGGGCTGCTCGTTCGACGCGGGCGTCCCCGACAGCGGCTCGGACGCCGCGACCGACGCGCCGGCCGAAGCTGGCCCCGACGCAGGGCTCGACGCCGCCGCCGACGGCGACGCGGCAGCGAGCGACGCGCCCACCGACTCGCCCGCCGAGGTCGCTGCCGACGGGGACGTCGACGCAGCCGACGCAGGCGGCGGCGGAGCCTCGAACGACGCGGGCCCCGGCTTCGCCCGCGAGCAACCGGGCTGGTCGTGCAGCACGAGCGGCCCGCCGGCCGGGGGCTCGGGCGCGCCGCTCGCGTGGGGGCTCATGGGTCTCGCCTGGGCCGTGCAGGCCCGCCGTTCGAAGCGCGTGAGGTCGCTCGACGCTCGCCCCGCAGCAGCGCTCCTCGCCATCGTGCTCGCGTCTGGCCTCTCGGCCCAGCCCGCGTGGGCCCAGTCCGACGACGAGCGCTCCGGCGCGCGCGCCGCCGCCACCGAGGGGGCCAAGGCGCTCGCCGAGGGGCGGCTCGCGCAGGCGGCCGACCTCTTCACGCGCGCCGAGTCGCTCGTGCACGCCCCGCCCCACCTGCTCTACCTCGCCCGCGCGTACGTCGGGCTCGGCAAGCTCGTCGCCGCGCAGGAGACCTACCGACGCCTCGTCAAGGAGGAGCTCGCGGCCAACGCGCCCAAGGCGTTCGTCAAGGCGCAGGAGGACGGCGGCGTCGAGCTCGCCACGCTCGGGGCGCGCGTGCCCTCGCTGCGCATCGACGTGCGCGGGGCGCCGCTGCCGAAGCTCGTCGTCACGATGGACGGCGCCGTCGTCCCCGCGGCCCTGCTCGGGCTCCCGCGCCCCGTCGACCCGGGCGCGCACCGCCTCTCGGCGACCGCGACGGGGCTCGCGAGCGAGCCGGTCACCGTCGACGTGCGCGAGGGCGCGAAGGAGCAGATCGAGCTCGTCCTGGCCGCCGCTGCCGAGGCAGCCATCCTCGCCCCGCCGTCCATCGCGGGAGCGGGCGACTCGAGCCCCCCCAAGCGCGACAGCGCGCCTGCCCCTGCGGACGAGCACCGCACGATGCGCACCGCCGGCTACGTCACGCTCGGCGTCGGCGGCGTCGCGCTCTGCGCGGCGGGCATCTTCGCCCTCGAGTCGCACACCAAGCGCCTGCAAGGCGACGACCTCTGCCCTGGCGGGCGCTGCCCCGCCTCGAGCGCGGCCGAGCTCGACGACCTCGACGCCAAAGCGGCGTCGTTCGGCAAGCTGGCCGTTCTCTCGGGCGCCCTCGGCGTGGCGGGCGTCGCGACCGGCGTCACGCTCCTGGTGCTCGGCAAGAAGCCCGCGGCGACGCACGCCAGCCTGACCCCGTGGGTCGGCCCGACCTCGCTCGGCGTGATCGGCAGCTTCTGATCCTCTCTCTGCGCGTCGGCAGCTTCTGAGCCCGACGACTGGCAAGGCCGTTCGAGCGTCGGGGCGGGCCCCGGGCGCGCGCCCCTGCCTCGGACGAGCGCGGCGTGGTACGAAATGGGCCTTGTCCCTCCTTCGCCGTGGAGCGTCCATGCCCCCCCGCTTGCTTCGTTCGACCTTCCGCTCGCTCTTCCTCCTTGCGCTGCTCGGCGCCTGCTCGGCCAACTCCACGAGCGCCACGCGGGGCAGCGGCGGGCACGCAGGCACCGGGGGCGGCACCGGAGGCTCCGGCGGCGGCGCGATCTTCGGCGACTCGGGCGTCGGCGACGGGGGCACCACGCCGTCGGGCGGCGTGCCGCAGACGTGCGAGGCCTCGCTCGAGAAGCAGAGCTACATCGGCTGCGAGTACTGGCCGACCGTCACGATGAACTCGCAGCTCTCCGACACGTTCGAGTTCGCCATCGTCGCGGCCAACCCCACCGGCAGCGACGCCGTGGTGACCGTCGAGCGCTCGAGCGCGCAGATCGCGCAGGTCACCGTGGCCGCCGGGCAACTCGAGACGATCAAGCTGCCGTGGGTCACCGAGCTGAAGAACGCGACCGGCTCGGTGCTCGTGCCCAGGGGCGCGTTCCACGTCACCAGCTCGGTGCCCATCACGCTCTACCAGTTCAATCCGCTCGACTTCCAGCAGGCCGGGTGCAGCTCCACCGACCCGACGAGCAACTGCTTCTCCTACACCAACGACGCGTCGCTGCTCTTGCCGACCAGCGCGATGCGCGGCGAGCACTACGTCGTCAGCCGCCCCACGCTGCACTTCGGCGACACCGGCCTCGGCGGCGGCTCGTGGACCAACCTCCTCGGCTTCGTCGCCGTGGTCGGCACGCAGGACGGCACCACCGTGCAGGTGGCGACCGCTGCGGCCCTCGAGGCAGGCAACGGCGTGCCCGCGGCGACGCCGGGCCAGACGCTGACCTTCCACCTCGACGCAGGCGACGTGCTGCAGCTCGCCACCTCGCACGTGCCCGACCAGCCGCTCACCGCGCCCGGCCAGCAGTGCACGGTCGAGTCGAGCGACCCCTTCGGCTTCTCGCAGACCCAGTACTGCCCGCCGCCCGACACGTACGACCTGACGGGCTCGCACATCACGGCCGACAAGCCCGTCGCCGTCGTCGGCGGCCACGACTGCGACTTCATCCCCTTCGACAAGTACGCCTGCGACCACATCGAGGAGACGATCTTCCCCGTCGACACGCTCGGCCAGGACTTCTTCGTCACCGCCCCCGAGTCGGTCGCCGGCATCACGGGGGGCAACCCCAACGCGCCCGACAACCAGTACATCCGCGTGCTGTCCGCGGCGGCCGGCAACCAGATCACGTTCGACCCGCCCGTGCACGCGCCCATCACGCTCGACGCCGGCAAGTGGATCGAGTTCGGCCCCGTCTCGAAGGATTTTCACGTCCTCGGCACCGACAAGCTCATCGTCGCGCAGTTCATGGTCGGCGAGGACTCGCACACGCCTGCGGTCGCCGCCGGCGACCCGGCCGAGTCCATCGCGATCCCCACCGAGCAGTACCGCGTCGAGTACACGTTCCTCGCCCCGGCGTCGTACACGTACAACTACGTCAACATCGTCGCGCCGCAGGGCACCACCGTCACCATCGACGGCGCCGCCATCGACGCGAGCGAGTTCTCGGCCATCGGGAGCGGCGGCTTCGTCGTCGCGCGCCACGCCGTGCCGGGCGGCGCGCACGACATCCGCGGCAGCCACAACTTCGGCATCGTCGTGTACGGCTACGGCTCGTACACGAGCTACATGTACCCGGGCGGCCTCAACCTCGAGACGATCGTCATCGGCCCCCACTGAGCTCCGCCGACGCTCAGGGCTCGTGCCCTGGGTGCGGCTTGTCCCAGAGCGCGGGCGTGTCGTTGAGCGCCACGCCGATGGCCTCGACGGTCGAGTCGACGAGCCGCTGCAGCTCCCCCTGCACGCCCTCGCGGCGCTTGCGCGCGTCCGGATCGACCGTCGTCATCGCGAGGTGCACGACCGGCTTGGGCGCGTAGGGCTCGCGGAGATCGAAGTCCCAGCGCAGCCAGAGCCGCGCCTCGGAGTCGCCCGCGGTGCGGACGTGCCGCAGCTCGGCGACGCCGAAGCTCACGAGGTAGTCGGCCTCGTCCTCGGGCGCCCGGCGCATGAACGTGGCGAGCACGCGATCGACGCCCAGCGCGAAGGCCTCGTGCAG
>CAITLX010000137.1 GCA_903893335.1 uncultured delta proteobacterium
CTCGCCGGGATCAGACGTAGTGCAGCCAGTCGTCGTGCTGGCGGATGAGACCGCGCACGGCCGACAGGTAGGCCTTCTGCAGCTTCGCGCCGATGGTGCCGGGGCCGGCCTCGAACGCGCGGCCGTCGATCTCGCGCACGGGGGTGACCTCGGCCGCGGTGCCGGTGAGGAAGACCTCGTCGGCCATCATCAGCTCGTCGCGCGTGAACGCGCGGATCTTCACGGGCACGTGGAGATCGGCGGCGAGCTTGAGCACCGTGTCGCGCGTGATGCCGGGCAGGATGGACGACGTCGCGTCGTTGGTGACGAGCTCGCCGTGCTTCACGAAGAAGACGTTCTCGCCCGTGGCCTCGGCGACGGTGCCGTCCTGGTTGAGCAGGATCGCGTCGTCGAAGCCGCGGTCGGTGGCCTCGTGGGCCGCGAGCACGCTGTTGGCGTAGTGCCCGGTGGCCTTCGCCGTGGTGGGCAGCATGGTGTGGTGGAACTTGCGCCACGAGGAGATGGTCACGCGGATGCCGCGCCGCAGCCCCTCCTCGCCGAGGAACGCGCCGAGCTCGCGCGCCGCGATGAAGAGGCTGACGGCGCACTGGCGCTTGGGCGTGAGGTTGACCGGCCCCTGGCCGAAGTAGGCGAGCGGGCGCAGGTAGCCGTTGGCGATGCCGTTGACGCGCGTGACGTCGGCGGCGGCCTCGACGAGGCGCTCGAGCGAGTAGGGCACGTTCATGCCGTAGATGGCGGCCGACGCGAGCAGGCGGCGCATGTGGTCGTGCAGCCGGAAGATCGCCGGGCCGCGCTCGGTCGGGTAGCAGCGGATGCCCTCGAACACGCCGCTGCCGTAGTGCAGGGCGTTCGAGTAGTAGTGCACCGCCTGCCCCTCGGCCTCGCGGATCTCGCCGTCCCACCAGATGTACTTCGCGAGCGTCTGGCCCGTGGGGCGCTGCAGCGGGGGGAGGTCGTCGAGGTCGGGCGCGTGCGCGAAGCTCGGCCACTCGTGGATCGCCGTGGGCGTCATGTGCGCGTAGTCCTTTCGCCGAAGCTAGCGTGCAGCGTGGGCGAGCGCGTCGAGCACGCGCGAGCCCATGTCGGAGGTGGAGAGCGAGCCGCCGAGGTCGGGCGTGCGCGCGCCCTCATCGAGCACGCGATCGACCGCGCGATCGACGCGGTCGGCCGCAGCCGGAAGGCCGAGCGAGTGGCGGAGCATCTCGGCGACCGACGCGATGGTGCCGAGCGGGTTGGCGATGCCGCGCCCCGCGATGTCGGGCGCCGAGCCGTGGATCGGCTCGTAGAGGCCGGGGCCCTCGCCGAGGCTCGCGCTCGGCAGGAGGCCGATGGAGCCCGCGAGCACGGCGGCCTCGTCGCTGAGGATGTCGCCGAACAGGTTGGGCGCGAGCACGACGTCGAAGCTGGTGGGCTTGCGCACGAGGTCCATCGCGAGCGAGTCGACGTACTGGTGATCGAGCGCGACGTCGGGGTAGGCCTTGCCCACCTCGGTGACGACCTCGCGCCAGAGCCGTGAGACCTCGAGCACGTTGGCCTTGTCCACCGAGGTGACGTGGCGGCGGCGCGCGCGCGCGATGTTGAAGGCCACGGTGGCGACGCGGCGCACCTCGGGGACGGTGTACTCCATCGTGTTGTACGCGCGGTCGCCGCTGCGGCCGCGCGGCGTGCCGAAGTAGACGTCCGACAGGAGCTCGCGCACCACCACGAGATCGGTGCCCTCGACGATCTCGCGGCGCAGCGGCGAGGCGTCGAGCAGCGCGGCGCGCGCGCGCACCGGGCGCAGGTTGGCGTAGACCCCGAGCGTCTTGCGCAGCCCGAGCAGCCCCTTCTCGGGGCGAAGCTCCGGCGGGAGGGTGTCCCACCTCGGCCCGCCGACCGCGCCGAGCAGCACGGCGTCGGCCGAGCGGCACGCGTCGCGCGTCGCGTCGGGCAGCGGGCCCCCGGTGGCGTCGATGGCGGCGCCGCCGATGAGGGCGTGGGTCAGCTCGAGCGCGGCGCGCTCGTGCGCGACCGCTGCCTCGAGCACGCGAAGCGCCTCGGCGCACACCTCGGGGCCGATGCCGTCGCCCGCGAGGACGACGACGCGGCGCGGACGGTTGCCGTCAACCATGCTCGGCCTCCCAGCGCGAGATGTCCTTGTCGAGCGACGACAGGTAGCCGAGCTCGTCGATGCCCGCGAGCAGGCAGCGGCGCGCGAAGCCGTCGATGGGGAAGCTCGCCTCGCGCCCGTCGGGCATGCGCAGCACGCACGCCTCGAGGTCGACGGTGACCTCGGCGCGCGGGTCGGCGTCGAGCAGCGCGCGCAGGTGCGCGTGCGCGACCTCGTCGAGGGCGACGGGCAAGAGGCCGTTCTTCAGCGCGTTGGTGCGGAAGATGTCGGCGAACGACGTGGCCACGACGGCGGCGAAGCCCCAGCCGCAGAGCGCCCACGGCGCGTGCTCGCGCGACGAGCCGCAGCCGAAGTTGCGCCCGACGAACAGCACGCGCGCGCCGCGCGTCTCGGGGCGGTCGAGCACGAAGCCCGGGTCGTCGCCCGACGGCGCGCGGCGCCAGTCGGCGAAGAGCTTGTCGCCGAGGCCGACCTTGTCGGTGATCTTGAGGAAGCGCGCCGGGATGACCTGGTCGGTGTCGACGTCGTCGACGGGCAGGACCGCGACGCGCGAGGTGAGGCGGGTGAACGGCTGCATCGTGCCCTCTCAGCTCGCGAGCAGCGAGCGGGGGTCGGTGACCCGACCGGTGACGGCGGCGGCGGCCGCGGTGAGCGGCGAGGCGAGCAGCGTGCGGCCCCCCTTGCCCTGGCGCCCCTCGAAGTTGCGGTTGCTCGTGGACACCGCGTACTGGCCCGGCGCGATCTCGTCGCCGTTCATCGCGATGCACATCGAGCAGCCCGGCTCGCGCCACTCGGCGCCGGCCTCGCGGAAGACGCGGTCGAGCCCCTCGCGCTCGGCCTCGAGCCGCACGCGGCGCGAGCCCGGCACGATGAGCGCGCGCACGCCCTCGGCGACGCGGCGCCCGCGCAGGATCGAGGCGGCCGCGCGGAGGTCCGACATGCGCGAGTTGGTGCACGAGCCGACGAACACGACGTCGACCCGCTGGCCCACGATGGGCTCGCCGGGCGCGAGCCCCATGTACGCGAGCGCCTTCTCGATGGCGCGGCGATCGGCCGGGTCGTCGACCGACTCGGCGCTCGGCACGCGGCCGTCGATGCGCATGCCCATGCCGGGGTGCGTGCCCCACGTGATCATCGGGGCGATCTCGGCTGCGTCGAAGGTCACGCTGCGGTCGTACGTGGCGCCCTCGTCGGTGGCGAGCGCCCGCCAGGCGCAGACCGCGCGGTCCCACGCCGCGCCGCGCGGCGCGTAGGGCCTGCCGTCGAGCCACGCGAACGTCGTGTCGTCGGGGGCGACGAGGCCGGCGCGCGCGCCCGCCTCGATGCTCATGTTGCACACCGTCATGCGCGCCTCCATGTCGAGCGCGCCGATGGCCGAGCCGGTGTACTCGATGACGTGGCCCGCGCCGCCGCCGGTGCCGATGCGCGCGATGACCGCGAGGATGACGTCCTTGGCCGTGACCCCGCGCCCGAGCGCGCCGTCGACGCGCACCTCGAGGGTGCGCGCCTTGTGCTGCAAGAGGCACTGCGTGGCGAGCACGTGCTCGACCTCGCTGGTGCCGATGCCGAACGCGAGCGCGCCGAACGCGCCGTGCGTCGAGGTGTGGCTGTCGCCGCACACGATGGTGCGCCCCGGCTGCGTGAGGCCGAGCTCGGGGCCGATGACGTGCACGATGCCGTGGTGCTCGTGATCGAGGCCGAACAGCGGGATGGCGTGCTTGGCGCAGTTGCGCTCGAGCTCGGCGAGCTGCGCCTCGGCGGCGGCGTCGACGCGCGCGAGGTGGCGCGGCAGGGTCGGCGTCGAGTGGTCCATCGTGGCGAACGTCTTGTCGGGGCGCCGCACCCCGAGCCCGCGCGCCGCGAGCCCCGCGAAGGCCTGCGGCGAGGTCACCTCGTGCACGAGGTGCAGATCGACGTACAGCACCGTCGGGTGCTCGGCCTCGTCGGCCACGACGTGGCGCTGCCAGATCTTCTCGAACAGCGTGCGAGGGGGCGTGCTCATACGCCCGCTCCCTCGTCGCGCGCCGAGCGCGTGCCGTCGCCGTTGGCGACCGTCCGCGCCTCGGCGTCGAGGCTCGACACCAGGCGGTTGACCGCCGAGAGGTAGGCGTTGGCGCTCGCGACGATGATGTCGGTGTCCGCGCCGTGCCCCTGGAAGGTGCGCGTGCGGGGCCCGAGCTGCGGGTTGACCGCGCCGCCGCGCGCCGGGCCACGGATGCGCACGCCGACCTCGCCGAGCGCGTCGATGCCCTCGGTGACGGCCTGCACCGTGTACTCGAGCAGCTCGGCGGGCGCCTGCGTGATGGCGTCGATGGCGCGGAAGACGGCGTCGACGGGGCCGGTGCCGATGCACGCGTGCGAGTGCTGCGCGCCGTCGGGCCCGCGCAGCCGCACGGTCGCCGTCGAGAGCCCGATGGTGCCGCACGCGACCTGCAGGGCGTCGAGCACCCACGAGGCGGCCTTGTCGTCGTGCTCGACGTTGACGATGACCTCGAGGTCCGCGTCGAAGATCGCCTTCTTGCGGTCGGCCAGCGCCTTGAAGCGCGCGAACGCCTGGTCGAGCTCGGCGGGCGAGAGCTCGTAGCCCATCTCGCGCAGGCGCACGGAGAACGCGTGGCGCCCCGAGTGCTTGCCCAGCACGAGCTCGGTGCGCGCGGCGCCCACCGTCTCGGGGCGCATGATCTCGTACGTCTCGTTGTTCTTGAGCATCCCGTCCTGGTGGATGCCCGACTCGTGCGCGAAGGCGTTGGCGCCGACGATGGCCTTGTTGGGCTGCACGAAGAGACCGGTGCGCGTGGAGACGAGGCGGCTGACGCGCACCAGCTGCGTGGTGTCGACGCCGTTGCGCAGCCCGAAGAAGCGGCGGCGCGTCGCGAGCGCCATGACGACCTCCTCGAGCGCGGCGTTGCCCGCGCGCTCGCCGATGCCGTTGACCGCGACCTCGACCTGCCGCGCGCCGGCGCGCACCCCGGCCAGCGAGTTGGCGACCGCGAGGCCGAGGTCGTCGTGGCAGTGCACCGACACGATCGTCCGCTCGACGCCGGGCACGTGGGCGAAGATGCCCGCGATGAGCGCGCCGAACTCGTCGGGCGTGGTGTAGCCCACCGTGTCGGGGATGTTGAGCGTGGTCGCCCCCGCCGCGATCGCCGCGTCGAGCACCTCGTACAGGAACTCGGGCTCGGTGCGGCCGGCGTCCTCGGGGCTGAACTCGACGTCCTCGCAGAGCGAGCGGGCGTGGCGCACCATCTCCGAGACGCGCGCCTTGACCTGCTCGCGGCTCATCGAGAGCTTGTGCTCGCGGTGGATGGGGGAGGTGGCGAGGAAGGTGTGGATGCGCGGCCTGCGCGCGCCCGACACGCCGCGCCACGCCGCGTCGATGTCGCCCGTCGTGGCGCGCGCGAGCGCGCACACGATGGGAGCCTCGGGCGAGGGGCGCCCCTCGATGGGCTCCTTGCCCACCAGCGTCGCGATGCGCTGCACCGCGAGCAGATCGTCGGGCGACGCGGCGGGGAACCCGGCCTCGATCACGTCGACACCCAGCCGCGAAAGCGCGCGCGCCACCTCGAGCTTCTCGTCCGAGGTGAGGCTCGCGCCGGGCGATTGCTCGCCGTCGCGCAGCGTGGTGTCGAAGATGCGGACGTAATCGGGCGGGGCCGCCGCCGCGCCGACCGGGAGGCTCATCCGCGCTCTCCGGGACGGGCCACGATCGGATCGACGAAGGGCATCATCTTGCGCAGATCGGCGCCGACGCGCTCGATGACCAGCTCGCGCTCGTGCAGGCGCGTCTTGTCGAAGTCGATGCGCCCGGTCTCGTTCTCGGCGATCCAGTCCTTGGCGAACTTGCCCGACTGGATCTCGGCGAGGATCTGCTTCATGGCCGCGCGCGTCTGGTCGGTGACGATGCGCGGGCCCGAGACGTAGTCGCCGTACTCGGCGGTGTCGCTGATCGAGTGGCGCATGTACGACAGGCCGCCGCGGTACATGAGGTCGACGATGAGCTTGAGCTCGTGCAGGCACTCGAAGTACGCGATCTCGGGCTGGTAGCCGGCGTCGACGAGCGTCTGGAAGCCGGCCTTCACCAGCTCGCTGGCGCCGCCGCAGAGCACCGCCTGCTCGCCGAACAGATCGGTCTCCGTCTCCTCGGCGAAGGTGGTGGTCAGCACGCCCGCGCGCGCCGACCCGATGGCCTTCGCGTACGAGAGCGCGACCGCGTCGGCGTGGCCGGTCGCGTCCTGGTGCACCGCGAGCAGCGCCGGCACGCCGCCGCCCTCGGAGTAGGTCTCGCGCACGCGGTGGCCGGGGCCCTTGGGGGCGACCATGCTCACGTCCACGTCCTTCGGCGGCGTGATGCAGCCGTAGCGGATGTTGAAGCCGTGCGCGAACATGAGCGTCTTGCCCGCGCGCATGTGCGGCGCGACGCCC
>CAITLX010000138.1 GCA_903893335.1 uncultured delta proteobacterium
CGCGTTCGCCGGGGGCGCCGACGTGCGGCGCATCTACGCGCCGCCGCCGCTCAAGTAGGCGGGTCGAGCTCGCGCAGGCGCACCGCCTCGCCGAGGCGCGTGCCGAGCTTGCCGCGCAGCACGCGCTGCGAGGGGTAGATGCTGCGGTGACCGGCGAGCAGGTACGCGAGCACCGCGACGATGAGCACGTGCGGGAGCGCGCCCGCGCCGACGAGCTCGACGGCCATGATCGAGAGCGCGAGCGGCGTGTTCGACGCCGTCGCGAACACCGCCGCGAGCCCCACGCCGACGGCCAGATCGAGCGGGATGCCGAGCGCGCGACCGAGCAGGTTGCCCAGCGTCGCGCCGACGAAGAAGAGCGGCGTGACCTCGCCGCCGATGAAGCCGACGCCGACGGTGACGGCGGTGAACACGATCTTCGCGGCGAACGACCACGCCGGCAGCGCGGGGTCGCCGAACGCGCGCACGATGGTGGGCACGCCGAGGCCGAGGTAGGCGTCCGTCCCGACGAGGCGCCAGAGCGCGACGACCAGCGCGCCGCCCGCGAGCATGCGCCAGGCCAGCCTCGGCACGAGCCGCTCGCTCCACCGCTTCACCGCGTGCGTCAGCTCGACGAACGCGACCGCTGCCGCCGCGACCGCGCCGGCGAAGAGCACCCACTTGCCGAAGAGCAGCGGGTCGAGCGCGACCACGGGCGCCGTGGGGTAGGCCGTGTGCACGATGCCGAGCGCGCGCGTCACGGCGTCCCCCACGACCGACGCGACGAGCGCGGGCACGAGCGCCTCGTACTCGATGTGGCCCACGACGATGAACTCGAGCCCGAACACCGCGCCCGCGATCGGCGTGCCGAACACCGAGCCGAAGCCACCCGCGACGCCCGCCGACAGCAGCGCGCGCCGCACGCGCGGCGTCACGCGGAGCCGGTGCGCGATCGCGTCCGAGAGCGCCGCGCCCATCTGCACGGCCGTCCCCTCGCGCCCCGCGCTGCCGCCGAACAGGTGCGTGACCAGCGTGCCGGCGAGCACCATCGGCGCCATGCGCAGCGGAAGCTGGGGGCCGTCGTCGTGCAGGGTGTCGATGACGAGGTTCTGCCCGGCGCGCACGCGCTCGCCGAAGCGCTCGTAGACGAGCCCGAGCAGCGCGCCCGCGACCGGGAGGGCCCAGGGCAGCGCGGGGGTCGCGACGCGCAGCGCCGTCACGCGCTCGAGCAGCGCGAGGAACAGCGCCGACGCTCCGCCGCACGCCAGCCCGACCAGCGCGCCGAGCGTCATCCACTGAAGCAGCAGGGCGACGCGTCGCGGGGCGCTCATCGGGCCGAGAGCCTACACCGCCGAGCCCGCCGTTGACGGTCGCGGCGCGCGACGGGTAATTTAGAAAGCTTGCAGATGCGCCACGCTCCCGTCCCCACCCGCGCCCTGGCCCTCGCGGTCGGCGCGTGCGCGATCGCGGCCGCCTGCACGGGCGTCGTCGGCGACGCGCCCGGCTCGGCGGCGCCCCCGCTCGACGCGACGCCCCCCGCCGCGACGCTCAAGCGGCTGACGCGCGCGCAGTACGCCAACGCGCTGCACGACCTGCTCGGCGCCTCGGTCGTGGTGCCCACCGCCATCGAGCCCGACGTCGTCGCCGCGGGGCTGCTCTCGGTCGGCGCCTCGGTCGGCTCGATCTCGCGCCGCGGCGTCGAGCAGTTCGAGGACGCGGCCTTCCGCGTCGCGGCGCAGGCGCTCGCGGCTGGCCCCGCGCGCGACGCGCTCGTCGGGTGCGCGCCGCAGGGGGTGCGCGACGACGCGTGCGCGCGGGCGTTCGTCGTGCGCTTCGGCCGACGCGCCTGGCGCAGGCCGCTCGCCGACGACGAGGCCGACCGCTGGACGTCGGTCGCGGGCGCGTCGGCGACCGCGCTCGGCGACTTCCACCTCGGGCTCGGCTTCGCCCTCGCGGGGCTGCTCGAGTCGCCCGCGTTCCTCTTCCGCTCCGAGACGGGCGAGCCCGACCCGACCCACGCGGGGCGCAGGCGCTACACGCCCTACGAGATGGCCTCGCGCCTGTCGTTCTTCCTCTGGAACACGACGCCCGACGACGCGCTGCTCGACGCCGCTGCCCGCGGCGAGCTCACCGACGACGCGACGCTCGGCGCCGCGGTCGATCGACTCCTCGCCTCGCCGCGCGCGCGCACCGCGGTGCGCACCTTCTTCTCCGAGCTGCTCGCGCTCCAGGGGCTCGACGACCTCTCGAAGGACGCCAAGGTGTTCCCCGCCGCCTCGCCCGACCTCGGGCCGAGCGCGCGCGAGGCGACGCTGCGCAACCTCGAGGAGCAGCTGCTCGTCCGGGGCGCCGACTACCGCGAGATCTTCACGACGCGCCGCACCTTCGTCGATCGCAAGCTCGCCTCGCTGTACGGCGTGCCCGCGCCGTCGCTCGAGGGCTTCGGCGAGGTCGAGCTGCCCGAGGGCTCGCCGCGCGTCGGGCTGCTCGGCGAGGCGAGCTTCCTCGCGCTCTACGCGCACCCCACCTCGAGCTCGGCGACCGTGCGCGGCAAGCTCGTGCGCGGCGCGCTGCTCTGCGACACGATCGGCTCGCCCCCCGCCAACGTGAACACCTCGCTGCCCGACCCGAAGGACTCGGGGCCCACGCTGCGCGACCGCATCAAGGTCCACCTCGAGCAGCCCTTCTGCGCCGCCTGCCACACGTCGATGGACCCGATCGGCCTCGGGCTCGAGACGTTCGACGGCATCGGCGCCTACCGCACGACCGAGAACGGCGCGACCATCGACGCGACCGGCTCGCTCGACGGCACCCCCTTCCACGACCTGCCGACCCTCGCGAAGGCCGTCGCCGGTCACCCCCACCTGCCCGGCTGCGTGACGCGCGAGGTCTACCGCTTCGCCGCCGGCGCCCCCGAGCCCCGCGACGCCACGCCCGAGATCGAGTCGCTCACGCGCGCGTTCGTCGCCGACGGGTGGAGCTTCGTCGGGCTGCTGCGCAAGGTCGCGCTCTCGGCCGGCTTCCGCACCGCCACGGAGAATCGCTGATGGCTCGCCTGCTCTCGCGCCGGACCCTGCTGCGCGGCGCCCTCGGCGGCGTCGCGGTCGGCCTCGGCCTGCCCATGCTCGAGATGTTCGTCGATCGCCACGGCGAGGCGCTCGCGTCGGGCGACGCCTTCCCGCGGCGCTTCGGCGTCTGGTTCTGGGGCAACGGCGTCGGCCCCAACCCGGCCAACTGGGTGCCCACCGGCTCGGGCGCGACGTGGGAGCTATCGCCCATCCTCGCGCCGCTCGCGCCGGTCAAGGACCTCATCACCGTCGTCAGCGGCCTCAAGGTGCTGACGCCCAACGACCACCCGCACGGCACGGGCCCCGCGGGCGTGCTCACCGGCGGGCGCCTCGGCGCCGACGGCAACATGGCGGGCGCGACGCTCGACCAGCAGATCGCCGACGCCATCGGCGGCGCGACGATCAACCGCTCGCTCGAGGTCTCGGTCGATCGCGTCGACTCGTCGCAGTCGTACAGCGGCGCCGGCAAGTCGAACCCCCCCGAGTCGAGCCCCGCCGCGCTCTTCGATCGCCTCTTCGGCCCGACGTTCCGCCTGCCCGGCGACGACGCGGGCGTCGACCCGAGGCTCGCGCTGCGGCGCAGCGTGCTCGACGCCATCGTGCTCGACGCCAAGTCGGTGCGCGCGCGCCTCGGCGCCTCGGACCAGGCGCGCCTCGACCAGCACCTCGACGGCATCCGCACGCTCGAGCAGAAGATCTCGCTGCTCGAGGCCGGCCCGCCGAAGCTCGACGCCTGCCGACGCCCCGACGCCCCGCTCGCGGACTACCCCGACCTCGACGGGCGCCCTCAGATCTCGGCGGTGAGCCGCGTCATGAGCGACCTCGTCGCGCTCTCGCTCGCGTGCGACCAGCAGCGCGTCTTCTCGTTCCAGCTGAGCCACCCGGTCAACAACCTCTTGTACCCGCGCGCGGTCGCCGGCCACCACCAGCTCACCCACGACGAGCTCGGCGACCAGCCGATGGTGCAGGACATCCTCC
>CAITLX010000139.1 GCA_903893335.1 uncultured delta proteobacterium
CTCGGTACGCTCGAGGTCGTGCTCGACAAGGGGCAGGAGGACGACTGGTTTCACTCCTCGTTCATCACGGGCTTCTCGGCCATCGCCGTCGTCGGGCTCGTCGCCTTCGTGCTCTGGGAGCTTCACGTCGCGCACCCGGTGGTGGACGTGCGCCTCTTTCGCGACCGGAGCTTCGCCGCCTCGAACCTGCTGATGCTCACCCTCGGGCTGTCGCTGTACGGCACCACCGTGCTCTTGCCGCAGTACCTGCAAGTGCAGATGCACTACAGCGCCGAGCGCGCGGGCATGGCGCTGTCGCCAGGGGGGTTCCTCATCATGGCGCTGATGCCGCTGGTGGGGCGGCTCGTCTCGAAGGTCGAGGCGCGACCGCTCATCGCCTTCGGCTTCACCATGGTGTCGGCGGCGCTGTTCTACATGTCCACGCACCTCTCGCCCGAGATGGACTTCGGCACCGCCGTGTCGATGCGCGCCATCCAGTCGGTGGGGCTCGCGTTCCTCTTCGTGCCGATCAACACCTCGGTGTTCTCGAGCGTGAGCCCCGAGAAGAACAACGCCGTCTCGGGCATGGTCAACCTCTCGCGCAACATGGGGGGCGACATCGGCATCGCGCTGGTGACGACGGTCATCGCGCGCCGCACGCAGGTGCACCAGGCCCACCTCGTCGCGCACGCGACCGACCTGTCGGTGCCCTACCGCGAGTACCTCGCGCGCCTGACGCACGGCGCGGCGCACGCCGGCGCGGGCTCGATCGACGCGACCAAGCGCGCGCTCGCGGCGGCCTATTTCACGCTGCACGGGCAGGCGACGACGCTCGCGTACATCGACACGGTGCGCGTGATGGGCACCATCACCGTGTGCATGCTCCCCTTGCTGCTCTTCGTGCGAAAGAACCGCCCCGGCATCGCGATGGGGCACTGAGCGCGCGCCGCTCAGCGCGGGGCGAGGTCGTGCAGCGCGTGCAGGCCGGGCAGCGCCGAGAGGCGGTCGGCGGCGAGCCGCAGCCAGCGCGCGAGCGGCAGGTCGTCGCGGTCGAGCGCGATGTCGAACGTGATCGACTCGGGCGTCTCGCGCTGCACCACCGCGCCCGCCTCGGCGAGCAGCTGGCGCACCGGTCCGTTGGCCGCGAGCACCTCGCCGCGGAAGCGCCGGATGCCACGCTCGCGCGCCGCCTCGGCGAGCGTGTGCAAGAGGAGGTGCCCGACGCCGCGGTTCTGCAGCGCGTCGACGACGGTGACGGCGGCCTCGGCTGCGTCGGGCTCACCCGCGAGGCGCACGAAGCGCGCGACGCCGTAGCCGACGTCGCTCTTCATGTCGGGCGAGTCGCCGACCGCGACGAACGCGACGTGATCGTGGCCGTCGACGTGCGTGAAGTAGCGCACCATCGAGTCGTCGAGCGTCGAGACGTCCCAGAGGAAGCGCCGGTAGCGCGTCTCGGGCGAGAGCGTCGTGAAGGCGCGGCGAAGCTCGTCGGCGTCGCCGTCGGCGATGTGGCGCACGGTGACCTTGGCGCCGTCGGCGAGGACGTGGTGCTCGAGGAATCCGGGGCCGGTTCGCATCGTGTTCGCGCTGGCGCGCGGGGCTGAGTGTCTTTACCCGGCGGGGGTGCGCGGCGCTTGCCTCGATTCACTCGGCGGGGCGAGGGGCGGTGCCGCGAGAGGGTGTTCGGGCCCGGCTACTGCACCGACGAGAGGCACGCGAGAAGGCGCTCGCCGTAGAAGCGGCGCAACCGCCCCGGACGTCCACCGTCTGCCTCGACCAACCCGTCGTAGTACTCGCCCTCGTGCTGCTCGGTGGGGAAGTACTCAATCGACGGCGACGCTTGCAGCGTGTCGCTGTGGAGGCCGAACGTCACCCAGAGCAGGTAGTGATCGACGACGCGACCGGTGCGCCCGTTGGTGTCGTGAAACGGGTGAATCCACTGCAAACGGTGGTGGGCGTCAGCGATCACCTCGGCCATCGACTCGACGGTTGCGTCCCTCGCGCTCGCCACCCACACGGCGAGGTCGGCGCCCCAGTCGCGCAGAGCGGATCGGACGAGTGGGAAGGGAACGGGCACCCGCCCGCCTGGCCCGCGGTCCTCGGTGCGCGTGCTTCCGGCCCAGGCGAGGAAGTCGCCGAACATCTCGCGGTGCAGGTCGAGCAGGTCGAGGTCGCGCGGCGCAGCGCCGAGCCACTCGCCGCCCCGTGCCCGCTCCAGCGCCCAAGCGCGACCGCGCATCTCGCCGGCCGAGAGCAGCGACTCGACCTCGCGGCGATCGGTCACGACACCGCGCAGGGTGTCGAGCGGCTCGGTCTGGCGCCCTTGCCGAGCCAAGCGTCACCCGACGCGGGGACGCTGCACCTGGCGGAGAGCGTCGCGCAGCGCGGCCTCGCGCACCTCGTACCCCTCGACGCGCAGCGACTGCTGCACGCACCGCACGAGGCGCTCGGAGAGGTCGACGCCGCGCGCCGCCGCCGAGCGAACGCTCGGGCGGAGATCGACCAGGCGGGTCTGCGGCGTGACCGGGAGCATCGCCCACGAAGGGTAGCGCGCTTCGGTCGGGATGTCCGCGGTGCCGCGGCGACTGCCGCAGCCGGCACCGCGCGACCGTGAAAGTCCTTCCCGCGGCGGGCGCTTCGGCGGACTATCCCAGACGTCAGGCTAACCGGCACCACCGCTCGCGCCCCCCCCCATGAAAACCCACCTCGCCCTCGTCGCTCCCGTGCTCGCGCTCTTGCTCGCCTCGGGGGGTGACGCCCACGGGCAGGCGTCGGTGGCCACCGCCGAGGTGCTCTTTCAGGAGGGGGTGAAGCAGCTCGAGGCGGGGCACCTCGACGTCGCGTGCACGAAGCTGCGCGACAG
>CAITLX010000140.1 GCA_903893335.1 uncultured delta proteobacterium
ACTGACGAATGGCCGCCATCTTCGACGCCATTCGCAAGCAGTGCGCTCCCGGTCTCTGGACCAAGGGCGTGGGGCTCGCGCGCGACGGCTCGGTCGTCTTGCAGTCGCGCTCGGCGACGCAGATCGAGGCGCGGGTGCGCGTGCCCGCCCGGCCGATCGCGCCGAGCGTGACGCTCTATCCCGAGGACGTCGAGTGGACCTGCGATTGCGGCGGGCGGCTCGACCCCTGCGAGCACGTCGCGGCGGCGGTCATCGCCGCGCAGCAGGCGTCAGCCGAGCCTGCCGAGTCCGCGGCGGAGCCCGCTCCCGAGGGCTCTTCTGCAATCGAGCCCGGTGCCCCGGCGACGTCGGGGCCGCCCGCGACCGCGCCCGTCAAGGGACCCATCGCCGCGCACCTCGGCTACCGGCTCGTGCGCAAGGACGGAGCGCTCTACCTGCTGCGCTCCATCGTCGGCGGCGCCGCGGGCGAGCAGCCCCTGGCGGTGGGGCTGGCCTCTGCGATCACGCGGGGCGTGGCGGCCACGCTGCTGCCCGAGCACGACGATCTCACGCTCGATCGCGTGCTCCAGGGCCACCCGCGCGCGCTGCTCGTGGCGCCGCTCGTCCCCGAGGTCTTTCGCCTGCTCGCCGGGGCGCGCGATGTCCAGCTCGACGGGGAGCGGGTCCGCGTCTCGCCCGAGGCCATTCGACCGCGGGGCGTGGTGCTCGACGAGGGGGGCGCGGTGGTGCTGCGCATCGAGCGCGACCCGCGCATCGCCGAGATGGTCGCGCGAGGCGTCGTGAGGCTCGCGGCGACGCGAGCCGGCGAGCCCGACACGCTCCACGCTGCTGCCGAGCGCGAGCTGACGGGCGACCTGCTCGAGAAGCTCCCGCGCGTGCGGAGGTTCGAGGCGGCGAGCCTCGCCGAGCTCGTCACCGACGTCCTCCCCAGCCTCCAGGCGAGGCTCGAGATCGAGGTGCGGAGCAAGCGGCTGCCGAAGCGAGCGGTCCCGATGAAGCCGCGCATCCAGCTCGAGCTCGAGCAGCCCACCCTGAGCGGTCGCGACGGCGACGAGCCCTCGCTCACCGTGATGCCCGTGCTGGTCTATGGCGACCCGCCGCTGGCGCGCGTGCACGACGGTCAGCTCGTGCACCTGCGCGGCGACGTGCCGGTGCGCGACGAGGTGGCCGAGAAGGCGCTGCTCACGCGGCTGCGCGACGAGCTCAACCTCTTGCCGGGGCGACGGGTCGAGCTGCGCGGGCGCGACGCGGTGCGGTTCGCCGCCACGCTGCGCGACTGGGCGGTGCACGACCCCGGCCAGACGGTGCTCGCCCAGCGCCCCCTCGCGGCGCGCGTCGAGACGTCGGCGGGGGATCCCGGGGGCACCGAGCGCTTCGACGTCGTCTTCGAGGTCGCGTCCGTCGGCGGCGCGCCGGCGAGGACGGCGTCGGCCGCTGCGGTCGTGCGCGCGTGGCAGGACGGCCTCGATCTCGTCCCGTTGCAGGGTGGCGGCTGGGCGCCGCTCCCGCTCGACTGGCTCGGGCGGCACGGCCACCGCCTCGCCGACCTGCTCGCCGCCCGCGACGCGAGGGGAGAGCTCCCGAGGAGCGCAGCGGCGATGGTGGCAGGGCTGTGCGAGGCGCTCGAGCAGCCCACGCCCCCCAGCTTTGCAAAGCTCGCCGACACGCTCGCGACGTTCGAGCGCATCGCTCCGGCCACCTTGCCGAGCGATCTCAATGCGGTGTTGCGCCCCTACCAGCGCACCGGCATCGATTGGCTGGTCTTCCTGCGCGACAACGGCCTCGGCGCCGTGCTGGCCGACGACATGGGGCTGGGCAAGACGCTGCAGACGCTCGCCGCGCTCCCCGCCGGCGGGCGCACGCTGGTCGTCTGCCCGCGGAGCGTCGTCTTCAACTGGGCCGACGAGATCGCGAAGTTTCGCCCGGCGCTGCGCGTCGCCCAGTACCACGGCGCGCGGCGAGAGCTCGACCCCGGCGCCGACGTGACGATCACGACCTATGCGATCGCCCGGCTCGACGTCGCCGCGCTCGAGGAGGTCGTGTGGGACGCGCTGGTGCTCGACGAGGCGCAGGCCATCAAGAACCCCGATTCGCAGGCCGCGCGCGCCGCGTTTCGCTTGCGCGCCCACTGGCGCGTCGCGCTGTCGGGCACTCCGGTCGAGAACCGCCTCGACGAGCTCTGGAGCGTCTTTCACTTCGCGAGCCCGGGGCTGCTCGGCGGGCGCTCGGACTTTCAGGACCGGCTGGCCAAGCCGATCGCCAACGGCGAGCCGGGCGCAGCCGAGCGGCTGCGCGAGCGGGTGCGCCCGTTCCTGCTGCGGCGCCTCAAGCGCGACGTGGCGAGGGACCTGCCGCCCCGCACCGACATCACGCTCACCGTCGAGCTCGACGAGCGTGAGCGCGCCGTCTACGACGCCGTCCGCGCCGCCACGCAGAAGGACCTGCTCGAGCGCTTCGCCGAGTCGGGCAACGTGCTCGCCGCCCTCGAGGCGCTGCTCCGGCTGCGCCAGGCTGCCTGCCATTCGGCGCTCGTGCCCGGTCAGCACGCCGAGAGCTCGGCCAAGGTCGAGCTGCTCGTCGAGAAGCTCGTGGACGCGGGCGCGGACGGTCACAAGGCGCTCGTCTTCTCGCAATGGACGTCGATGCTCGATCTCATCGAGCCCCACCTCGAGCGCGAGGGGGTCGCGTTCGTGCGCCTCGACGGCTCGACGAACGACCGCGCCGCCGTCGTCGAGCGCTTCCAGACGCCGCTCGAAGCGGGCGGACCGCCGGTCATGCTCGTCTCGCTCAAGGCTGGCGGCACCGGCTTGAACCTCACCGCCGCCGATCACGTCTTCCTCGTGGATCCGTGGTGGAACCCCGCGGTCGAGGACCAGGCCGCCGACCGCGCCCACCGCATCGGGCAGGACAAGCCGGTGTTCGTCTACCGATTGGTGGCGCAGGGCACCGTCGAGGAGGGCATCCTCGCCTTGCAGCTTCGCAAGCGCGCCATCGCCGACGCCGCGCTCGCCGGCGGCAACGCCGCCGCGTCGATCACGAAGGACGAGCTCCTGGCGCTGCTGATGTAGGTGGGGGAGGGGGCGAAGCGCGGGCGCTATCGAACGTCGTCGAGGGTTACGGCGTCGTTGGTGAAGACCTTGACCGCATCGTACGGAACATAGGCATAGCCGCCGTCGCCGTAGCAGTTCGTCCAGGAGTTCTTGACGATGAAGTAGCCGCCTCCGGACGCTGGCGGCGCCTTGGGGAGAAGCAACGCAAGTTGCTCATTGCCAACGTAACCGACGAGGTGGACGGCGTGCGCGCCGAGGTTCCGCGTCGGGATGGTGTACGGCACATAGCCGGTGGCGGCTCGCTGGAACTCAGGCGTGACGAGGAAGCTCCACGCGATGGGCGCCTGCTGGACGGCTGTCGCAAGGATCAGCAGCCTGGTCGACAAGTCGCGTTGGGTCGGGTCCCAGAGCTGCGTGTGCTGGGTCACGCGGTAGCCCAGTCGCTCGGGGTTCTTCTCGGGTACGGTGTAGCCGCAGTAGCGGTCGTCGGGACCATCGAGGCAGAGCATTTGGCTCTGGTGGACCGTGTCGGAGCAGGTCTCCGAGTACCTCAGGCAGCTATTCTGCAAGGATCCCACCGACCTCGTGGGTGAGGTGGAGCCGTCCGTGGGCGGGCCGAAGACGAAGTGCTCGTACCTGCTGATGGATGGATTGTAGTTCCAGAGCCCCTCCGGGGGTAGCTGCCAGGCTTCCTCCTCCATGTTCTTCAGGAGGCTGTAGGGCCAGATGCCGTCCGTGAGATTCCTCGGATACCACTGACCGGTGCCCATGTTGTAGAGGTGCTGCTCGGAGAGGTTGGTCGACACCGCGTAGGTCTGGTGGACGTGCGCCTCGATGGCGGAGGTCGTCGAAAAGGCGCCGCAGGTGCCGCGCTCGCCCTGGTCTTTGACGCACGTCAGATGCCCCTGCATCGGGAATGCGAGTGTGCTCATGATGCCGCTGGCGGTGAAGCCGCAGGTGGCGCGGTTGCGCGCCTGGTCGCCGGCGAGTCCATCGCCGACGTCGTTGCCGCACGAGGGGAGGATCGGGGGCGGGCCCGCGGTTCGGAACTGCGCGAGGATTGCGTCGAGGTTCGCGGCCAGGGTCGAGTTCAACGAGGCAATCTTGTCGACGGTGACGCTGTCCGGGTGGGCCTTGAAGATGGCCGGGTCGAGGAGGCCAAGGCTCGTGATGGTCTTGGGATCGAGCTTCGCGTAGATGTTCGCGTAGAGTGCGAGTTGGTTACTCTGAGTTCCGACCGTTCGCAGCGCGTTGGCTACGGCGTGCTTGCTCCAGGCGACGCCCATCGTCGTGAACGTGGTCAGCTCCTGGCCGAGCTGGACTCCGACGGACACGTTGCCGTCGTCCAGGAGCGTGACGCCGTCGCCCAGCTTGGGGGGCGGCGGCGCGATCGTAAGGCCAGTTCTCTGCTCCGCTTCGAGGATCGTCAGGTCATCGGCAGCCTCGACCTTCGTCGCGTCATCGAACTCCGCCTGGACGGTCGTCGGGCTGATGCGGCGGAAGCCGGGCAGCGATTGCGCGTCGTTCCACTCTTGCAGAGTGACCTGATGGGCATTGGTGGGGAACGGCTCGGTCACGGGGCCGTAGGGATCGCCCGGAAACGTTGGGCCCGCAGGTTTCGTTTCGCTGCAACCGTTGAGCGTCGCTGCCGTGAGTGCGAGCGCAGTCACCGCGAGATGCGGTGAGGCACGATGATGCGGAGGCCGCGTCTTCATGGTGACCCTTTCGATGGGCGGAAGTTGGGTGGAAGCGGGCTGTCCGGCAGCAAGGCGCAGCGAGGCTGCGGGCCGGGCATAGCGAGAGAACGGCGCGAGGCCGGAGGCGCGCTGGGTCCGTCCCGGATCTCGCGGATTGCTGTGGCCGTGGGACGAAGTACGGAGGGTACGGCAGCCGAGGCAGAACGAGCAAGTCTGGCGTCAGCGCAGGACGCGGCTTGGCGCGGGGCGGCCGTCGGAGCGGTGCCCCCCCCTCCGCAGAAACATGGTCGGCCGCCGCGAGATCGGCTACCAAAGCCCGCCATGAAGCTCGCCCCCCGCGCCTCGCTCGCCCTCGTGCTGCTGCTCGTCCCCGCTTGCCGCGGCAAGGGTAGCGCCAGCGCCGACAAGCCCGCGCCGAGCGCGTCGGCGGCCCTCGCCGCCCACACGGCGCGCGCGCCCGCCGCTCCGACCGTCGATCCCAAGGCGATCCCGGCCCCCGCCGACGTCGCCGCGCCCCCCGCCGACGCGACGAAGACGGCGTCGGGCCTCGCGTACAAGGTGCTCACGCCCGGCACGGGCAAGGACCACCCCGGCGCCGAGGACAAGGTGAAGGTCCACTACACCGGCTGGCAGTCCGCCGACGGGCGCATGTTCGACAGCTCCGTCTCGCGCGGCAACCCCACCTCGTTCCGCCTCAACCAGGTCATCAAGGGCTGGACCGAGGGCGTTCAGCTCATGACCGTCGGCGAGAAGACGCGCTTCTGGATCCCCGCCGAGCTCGCGTACGGCGAGTGCAAGGGGACGGCCGTCGGCGGCCGCCCCTGCGGCCTGCTCGTGTTCGACGTCGAGCTGCTCGAGGTCGCGCCTGCGCCCAAGCCCCCCGCGGTCCCCACCGACGTGAAGGCCGCCCCGGCCACCGCGAAGAAGACGGCGTCGGGCCTCGCCTACCGCCTGCTCGAGAAGGGCACCGGCACGCAGCACCCCAAGGCGACCGATCGCGTCAAGGTCAACTACTCGGGCTGGACGACGGACGGCCGCATGTTCGACAGCTCGGTCACGCGCGGCGAGCCGGTCACGTTCGGGCTCAACCAGGTCATCAAGGGCTGGACCGAGGGCGTGCAGCTCATGAACGTCGGCGACAAGATGCGCTTCTGGATCCCGGGCGAGCTCGCCTACGGCGACAAGCCCACGCGTCCGGGCGCGCCCTCGGGCACGCTCGTGTTCGACGTGGAGCTGCTCGGCATCCAGTGACCGCGCAGGGCGCGTCGCTCGCCCTGGCCGCCGCGCTCGTCGCGGCGGCGTGTGCGCGGCCGGCGTCTCGCGTCGAGAGCGCTCCTGCCTCGGGGGCCGCAGCGTCGAGCGCGTTCGGTGC
>CAITLX010000141.1 GCA_903893335.1 uncultured delta proteobacterium
CGGTAGCCGAGGTGCGCGGCGACGGGCCCCCTCGCGGGCGCGGTCGCGGGCGGCACCGACGTCGCCGGCGCGCCGCGCTCGATTGCAGAAGAGCCCTCGGGAGCGGGCTCCGCCGCGGACTCGGCAGGCTCGGCCGCCGCCTGCTGCGCGGCGATGACCGCCGCCGCGACGTGCTCGCAGGGGTCGAGCCGCCCGCCGCAATCGCACGTCCACTCGACGTCCTCGGGATAGAGCGTCACGCTCGGCGCGATCGGCCGGGCCGGCACGCGCACCCGCGCCTCGATCTGCGTCGCCGAGCGCGACTGCAAGAAGACCGAGCCGTCGCGCGCGAGCCCCACGCCCTTGGTCCAGAGACCGGGAGCGCACTGCTTGCGAATGGCGTCGAAGATGGCGGCCATTCGTCAGTCGCGCGCGCTCACTGGAGGGTGGGCTTTCCGGGGCGCGCGCGGTGCGGCGGGCGCCGCTCGAGCAGCTCGAGCGCGGCGGCGCGGACGTGCACGGGGAGATCGGGCGCCGCGACGACCGCCACGAGATCGACGCGCGCGAGCAGGCCGACGAGCGGCACCGCCTGCTCGGGGGGCGACCAGGGGTTGAACACGATCGCCCGCCGCACGCGCACGCGGTGCGCCCAGCGCGGGTTCTTCGCGATCTCGGCGAGCACCTCGGCGCGCGCGGGGCGGCGCGCGGCCAGGCGAACGACGTCGTCCTCGACCAGCTTGGGGTTGGCCAGCAGGTTGCGGATGACCAGCGGGTGCGGATCGGCCAGCAACTGCTCGAGCGAGGCGCGCGTCGGCCTGCGCGCCAGCGCGCGCCGCTCGCCGAGCGACAGCGGGCGCTCGCCCCCGTAGTCCGGCACGTTGAGCCGGGGGGGCACCGATCCGATCCCGGTGCGCGCGAGCGGCCGACGCAACAGGCGCGCGAGCGCCAGGAGCGCGCGCCCCGCGGCCTCCTCGCGCAGCCGCTGGGCGAGGTCGGTCGCGTCTTCGGCGAGCAGCCAGTCGACCAGCGCCACCCGCAGCGCGAGCGCGCGCGGCTCGGCCTGCTCGGCCGCGACGCACACCCGATCGACCGCCTCGGCCACCTCGGCGAGCGTGCGCGCCTGCGCCTCGGACCGCAGGAAGGCGATGCGCACGTCCCACGACAGGCCGGCGGACGTCGCGAGCCAGCGGTCTGCCAGGGCCTTGGGCTCGCGCGGCACGCCCGGAGGATGCCACGAGCGGTCGCTCGCGATCAAAGGCCGCTCGCGCCGTCAGTCACGATCGAGGAAGCCGTCGACGACCTCGAGCGCGAGCTCGTGGCGCTCGAAGGGCGGCATGATGTAGGCGCCGGCCACGCGACCGCGCACCGCCTCGAGCATCTCGCGCGCGATGGCCACGCCCTCGCGCCGGGCGTCCTGCCCCGAGCCCGCCTTGCGCATGCGCTCGCGGATGGCGTCGGGGATCTGCATGCCGGGCACCTCGTTGTGCAAAAACTCGGCGTTGCGGTGGCTGGCGAGCGGCAGCAACCCGACGAGCACCGGCACCCCCATGGGCGCCACGTCGTCGAGCATGCGCCCGAGCACGGCCGGGTCGTACACCGGCTGCGTCATCACGAGCTCGGCGCCGGCGGCGACCTTGTGGCGCAGCCGCTCGATCTCGCGCGGGTAGTTGAGCGCCGCGGGCTCGGCGCCGGTGGCGCAGAGGAACGCCGTGGCGGCCCCGAGCGGCTTGCCACCCGGGTCGATGCCGCGGTTGAGGCGCGCGACGAGCCGCAGGATGCCGATCGAGTCCAGATCGTAGACGGCCGTCGCGTCGGGGAAGTCGCCCATCTTCGGCGGATCGCCCGTGATGACGACGAGGTTGCGCACGCCGAGCACGTGCGCGCCGACCAGGTGCGCGACCTGCGCGAGCAGGTTGCGATCGCGCCCGCAGACGTGCACCAAAGTCTCGATGCCGAGCGCCTGCTGCATGCGCACGGCGAGCGCGACGTTCGACATGCGGGCCTGCGCGCGCGCGCCGTCGGCGATGTTGATGACGTCGACGCCGCCGTCGATGAGCATCTTCGCCGCGGCGATGGCTCGCGCCGGGTCGAGCCCGGCGGGGGGGTTGACCTCGACCGAGACGATGAAGCGGCCAGCCGCGAGCTTCGCGCCCAGGCGGCTCTTCTCGCCGGTGGGCACGACGCGCACGCCCTGCGGCGGCTCGGGGTGCGCGTAGACGGCAGGCTCCTCGCCCCCCTCGACCTCGGGCCCGCCCGAGCTCGCGCCCGTCATGCGCGCCGCGGCGGCGATGCGCTTGATGTGCTCGGGGGTGGTGCCGCAGCAGCCGCCGACGAGGCGCACGCCGACCTTGTACATGCGCCGCGCGTACACGCCGAAGTACTCGGGCGTCGCGACGTACAGGAAGCGCTCGTCGACGCGGCGCGGGAGGCCCGCGTTGGGCATCGCGCTGACCGGCAGGCCGAGCGGCACGAGCAGCTCGGCGGCGTCGAGCACGTGCTGCGGCCCGTCCGAGCAGTTGACGCCGACGACGTCGACGCCGCGCGCCTTCATCGCCTCGCCGATCTCGGCGATGCCCGTGCCGTCGGACATCGTCAGGTCCTCGTCGAGCGAGGCCTGCGCGATGAGCGTCACGTCTCGACCGACCGCCGCGCGCACCGCGTCGATGGCGATGAACAGCTCGTCGGGCTGGCGCATCGTCTCGACGACGATGGCGTCGACGCCCCCCTCGGCGAGCACGGTGGCCTGCTCGTGGAACGCCGCGCGCACGCGCGCCGACTCGTCCTCGACGCCGCCGAACACGAGCCCCGACGGGCCGATGGCCCCGACGACCCACGCGCGCTCGCCGGCGGCCTCGCGGGCGACCTCGACCGCGCGCAGGTTGATGTCGCGCACGCGGTCGTCGAGCCCGTGGCGCGCGAGGCGGATGGCGTTGGCGCCGAACGTGTTGGTCTCGATGACCTGCGCGCCGGCGCGCACGTAGTCCTCGTGCACGCGACGCACCAGCTCGGGGCGCGTGAGGTTCAGCTCCTCGTAGTTGACGCTGAACAGCACGCCGCGCTCGTAGAGCTGGGTGCCCATGCCGCCGTCGCCGACGACCGGGCCTTCGTGCAGTGCCGCGAGCAGCGGGCGATCGGGGCCGCGAGGAGACATGGGGCGCGCAGGGTAGCACCGTGGCGGCCGCCGCACGCTCCGCCCGAAGCGCCACCCACGCGC
>CAITLX010000142.1 GCA_903893335.1 uncultured delta proteobacterium
CCGCTCCGCGCGCTCAACCGCGTGCGCCAGGGTGGCCTCGCCTACTGGAGGGCGTGGAGCATCGTGGTGCCGGCGATGCTCCTCTCGTTCGTCGGCCTGCTCGGCTTCGGGGTGGGCTTCGCCTTCACGAGCGTCTGGTTCTGGCAGTGCGCCGCGTTCAGCTTCGCGACCGTGTTCACGCAGCGCTTCGACCTCGACGAGCGGTGACGCCGCGCCAGGCTCGGCCCGTCAGCGGAAGAAGTTCTGGATGAGCCACACCTTGCCGTCGGCCTCGTAGAAGCCGCACGCGAGGCCGCGGTAGTCGCGCCCCGTCATGTTGATGTAGTGGCCGTGCTGCGGGTAGGGCTCGCCCGGCCCCTCGGCGAACATGCTTTGCAGGCATTGCGAGACGATGCCGGCGCCCGTGCCCGGCCACCCGGGGCACTCGTTCTGCGCCGCGAGGCCGCACTTGCCCGAGCCTCCGTGCACGGTGTGGTTGGTCGCGTCGCCGCGGGCGTCGGTGTCCGTGCACGCTGCCTTGTCGGGTCGCGCCACGACCGGCGGCACGCCGACGCGCGCGCGGTAGGCGTTCGTCTCGTCGACGCAGCGCTGACGCGCGGCGGCGAACCTGTCGGCCGCCGCGGGGGGCGCCCAGGGCGCGGGCGCGGCGGTGGGAGCGGGAGGTGCCGTCGGGTAGGGCGGCGGCGCGTAGCGAGGCCCGCCGTAGGGCTCGGGGGTGGTGCCCCACGGTTGGGGCTGCGTCGAGACGGTGCACGCTGCGAGCAGCAGGGCGGAGCCGAGCGGGAGGGTACGCATCAGCCTCGGACGATAGCGCGCCTCGGGAATTGCGCCGCAGCGCGTTCGCGTTCAGAAGCCAGGGAGATGCGCCTGCCCCTCGCCCCCAGCTTCGCCCTGGCCGTCGTCGTGGCGGGCTGCCACGCCCCCACCGTCGCCCGAGCACCTGCGCCTGCGTCGAGCGCAGCGGTTGCTGTCGCCACGAGCGCGCCCCGCGCCGAGGTCGCTCCGACGGCAGCGCCTCCCCCGCCCTGCGCGTCGTCTCCCGCGCCCGCGCCGCTCGATCTGCCCCCCGCGCGGCCGAGCGAGGTCGTGGTCGAGCCCACGGGCGCGTCGGTGGCCGACGAGTGCATCGACCTCGACGCCGTGCAGCCCGAGGGTCGCCCGCTCACCCTCTGCCTCGCGCGCACGCCGTCGCTCGCGTTTCGCTACGACGACGCGGGGCGCGTCGTGTCGGCTGCCGGTGCGCGCTATGCGTACACGCGCGGCGCGGCGACGCGCACCTGCGACGGCCGCGCGACCCGGGTCGCGTTCGACGCAGCCGGGCGCCTCGTGCGCGACGGCGAGCAGCGTCGGCGCTTCGACGCGGCCGGTCGGCTCGTGCGCGAGGAGTCGGGCGGGCGCTACCTCGCCTACGAGTACGGGCCCGACGGCACCTACACGACGAGGCACAACTACCCCGACAGCGACGAGTTCTGCGTCGCCGACCGGGTCGAGGTGCAGCGCGACGCGCGAGGTCGCGTGGCGCTCGAGCGCTACGACGGCTGCGCCATCAACGAGGTCGCTCGCACGCTGCGCTACGCATACGGCGAGGGCGATCGGCTCGAGAGCATCGAGGTCGACCTCGGCTCCGACGGCACCCGCGACGCCACGCTGCGCCTCCGCTACGCGCGCTGAGCTTTCACCCGAGCACGCGCGCGAGCGCTGCCGCGTCGCCCGTGACGAGAGCGCTCGACTGACCCGAGTCGAGGTCGCGCGAGAACGCCGTCCAGGTCGGCGAGCCGACCTCGAGCAACCGCGCGAGAAGCCGCGTCGCGGTCGCGACCTCGGCAGGGAACGCCTCGGGGGCGTAGAGGAGCTCGATCTCCAGAGACCCGCCGACCAGCGTGAGCCACGCGTAGGCGCCGAAGTGATTCTGCCCCGCCCGCACCGCCGCGGCTGCCGCCGCGTCCGCGTACACGCGCGCGCCGGGGCGCGCCGTCGGCGACGGCGGGCAGGCCTCGAAGGGGGCGAGGTCGAACCCCGCGAGCGCGCGCGCGAGCGCGTCGGGCGCGACCTCGACGTGGAGGCAGCGGCAAGGCAGCGCGCCGGGCACGAGCGAGAGCCAGCCCTTCATCGCGAGGCAATCAAGCACGCCGACCCCGACCGCGTCACTCGCCGGCACTCTTGACCTCGACGACGACCGGAGCGCCCGTCGCGGCAGCCTCGGCGCCGAGGCGCCACGCGGTCGACGCACC
>CAITLX010000143.1 GCA_903893335.1 uncultured delta proteobacterium
AAACATGGGATCTCGCTCCGCCCTTCCCGTCCGTCCACACCGCGTCGCGTCGCCCCGCGGGCGCACGCCGCTCGAACTCTACGTCTTTGCCGACGACGCAGTTCGCAGTCTACGTCTTCACCGAGCGCGCCGCTCGTCTCGGCTCGTCGCCCCGTCACCGCCGAGGCGCGAAATGCGCGACGGCCCCGAGTCTCGCTCCCGAACGGCTTTGGGGGCGAAGGCGCGGGGCCGGAGCCGTTGCTCGCCTGTCAGGCCAGCTCGGCTTCCTTCTGGTAGACGATGAGCGGCGCCTCACGCTTGAGGATGACGTCCTCGTTGATGACGACCTCCTTGATGCCCGTGCGCCCCGGAACGTCGTACATGATGTCGAGCATCGCGTGCTCGAGGATGGCGCGCAGGCCGCGGGCCCCCGAGTTGCGGTTGAGCGCCTCGCGCGCGACCGCCGACAGCGAGCCCTTGGTGAACTTGAGCTTCACGCCGTCCATCTCGAAGAGGCGCTGAAACTGCCGCACGAGGCTGTTTTTTGGCTTGGTGAGGATGTCGACGAGGGCCTCCTCGTTGAGCTCGTGCAGCGTCGCGAGCACGGGCAGGCGGCCGATGAACTCGGGGATGAGGCCGAACTTGAGCAAGTCCTCGGGCTGCACCATCTCGAGCAGCTCGCCGAGCTTCCAGTCCTTCTTCGACTTGATGTCGGCGCCGAAGCCGATGGCGGCCTGCCCGACGCGGCGCTGGATGAGCTGCTCGAGCCCGACGAACGCGCCGCCGCAGATGAAGAGGATGTTGGTCGTGTCGACCTGCAAGAAATCCTGCTGCGGGTGCTTGCGCCCACCCTTGGGCGGCACGTTGGCGACCGTGCCCTCGATGATCTTCAGCAGCGCCTGCTGCACGCCCTCACCCGACACGTCGCGGGTGATGCTCGGGTTGTCGCTCTTGCGGCTGATCTTGTCGATCTCGTCGATGTAGACGATGCCGCGCTGCGCCCGCTCGACGTCGTGATCGGCGTTCTGCAGGAGCTGGACGATGATGTTCTCGACGTCCTCGCCGACGTAGCCGGCCTCGGTCAGCGTCGTGGCGTCGGCGATCGCGAACGGGACGTTGAGGATCTTCGCGAGCGTCTGCGCGAGGAGCGTCTTGCCGCTGCCGGTGGGCCCGAGCAGCAGGATGTTCGACTTGGAGAGCTCGACGTCGTCCGCCGACACGCGCGAGTCGATGCGCTTGTAGTGGTTGTGCACCGCTACCGCGAGGATCTTCTTGGCGCGCTCCTGGCCGACGACGTACTCGTCGAGCACGGCCTTGATCTCGCTCGGCTTGGGGATCGGGGTCGAGCCGGCGTACGGCTCGTCCTTCTCGACCTCCTCGGCGATGATGTCGTTGCAGAGGCCGATGCACTCGTCACAGATGTAGACGGTGGGCCCGGCGATGAGCTTCTTGACCTCTTTCTGCGACTTTCCGCAGAAAGAGCAGCTCAGGTTGCCGCTCTGGTGATCGTCGCGTCGTCGCTCCACTTGCCTCGCCCTCGACCCCTAAGCCCTACCCCGCGCCCAACTGAACGGTCGCGTCATGACGAAAGTTTAGTCGCCCGCCGCGATACTCGCAAGCGAACGGCTTTCCTCGACCTCGTGAACCACCGAGGCGAAGCGCCCCTCTGCTCCCTCCGGCCTTCCGGGAACGCCGCAGAACGCGCGTCCCCAACGACCTCTCAGGGGGCTGCGGCGACCTTCGGCTTCTTGACGAAGACCTCGTCGATGAGGCCGTAATCGCGCGCCTGCGTGCCCGAGAGGTAGAAATCGCGATCGATGTCGTGCGTGATGTCGTCGCGCGTCTTGCCCGTGGCGAGCACGAGGATGTCGGTGAGGACGTCCTTCATGTGGCGGATCTCGCGCGCCTGGATCTCGATGTCGGTCGCCTGCCCGCGCGCGCCGCCCATGGGCTGGTGGATCATGATGCGCGCGTTGGGGAGGCAGAACCGCTTGCCCTTGGCGCCGGCTGCGAGCAGCACGGCGGCCATCGACGCGGCCTGCCCGATGCAGATGGTCGAGATCGGCGTGCGCACGTACTGCATGGTGTCGTAGATGGCCAGGCCGGCCGTCACGACGCCGCCGGGCGAGTTGACGTACAGCTGCACGTCCTTGTCCGGGTCCTCGCTCTCGAGGAAGAGCATCTGCGCGACGATGATGTTGGCCACGTCGTCGTTGACGTCGGTGCCGAGGAACACGATGCGATCCTTCAGCAGGCGGCTGAAGATGTCCCAGCTGCGCTCGCCGCGATGGGTCGTCTCGACGACCTGCGGGTACGGGATGAAATCGCGCGTGCGCTCGAGCAGCTCGATGGCCTGGGTGCGGTTTTCGGGGCGTCGCGACATGGGGGGCTCTCTCCTCGGCGGTGCGCGCAGCGCGCTCAGGCGTCGGTGATTGTGGCCTTGGCCTCGATGATGTCGAGGATATTGTCCTGAAGAATCATCGCGACGAGCATCTCGCGCTTCTTCGGGTCGCGGTACTCGGCCTTCAGTCGGGCGACCTGGCGCCCCGACTGCTCGGCGAGCTCGGCGAGGCCCTTCTCGACGTCCTCGTCGGTGACCTGGACCGCCTCGGTCTTGGCGATCTCGGCCATGAGCAGGCCGGCGCGGACCTTGACCTCGGCGTCGGCGTGCACGCGCGCGTGCAGCTCGTCGTGGCCGCCGATGCGCTGGCCCATGCGGCGCGCCTGCTGCACGATCTCGGCCTCCATCGCCTGGCACTGCTGCTCGACGAGCGACGGAGGGCACGGGATCGGGTTCTTCTCGACGAGCTGGGCGACGATCTGCTCGGCGACGGCGTTCTCCGAGGCCTCCTTGGCGGCGCGCTCGAGGCGGGCGCGGACGTCGGCGCGCATCGCGGCGAGATCGTCGAAGCCGACGTCCTTCGCGAAGTCGTCGTCGACGGCAGGGAGCACGCGCTCCTTCACCTCTTTGACGGCGACGTGGAAGACGGCGGGCTTGCCGCGCCACTCGGCGCGGGCGGCGTTGTCGGGGAACGTGAGCGCGATGTCCTTCTTGTCGCCGACCGAAGCGCCGATGAGGGCGGCCTCGATCTCGGCGAGCAGCTGGCCGGAGCCGAGCTCGCAAGGCAGGCCCTCGGCCGAGCCGTCAGCCGAAGGCTTGCCGTCGACGTCGACCGCGACGCCGATGGAGAGCACGTCGCCCTTCTGGGCGGGGCGCGCGGGGGTGGGCTCGCTGAGCGTCGAGTGCTCGCGGCGGAGAAGCTCGACCTGCGCGTCGACCGCGTCGTCGGCGACGGCGCTCGAGGGGCGGCTGAGCGCGAAGCCGTCGAACGTCACCGAGGCGATCTCGGGGCGGACCTCGAAGCGCGCCTTGTAGGCGAGCACGGAGCCGAGCTCGAGCTTCTCGGGGACGATGCTCGGCTGCGAGAGCGGCTGCACGTTCTTGTCGGCGAGCGCCTGCGGGAGCGTCGCCTCGACGATGCGCTGCGTCACGTCGAACGCGACGCGGTCTGCGTACAGGTGCGTGAGCACGCCGCGAGGAGCCTTGCCGGGTCGGAAGCCGCGCACGCGCGCGGTGCGCTGGAGCGCCAGGTACGCCTTGTCGATCTCGGACTTGACCTGGTCGGCGGGGACCTCCACCGACACTTCGACGAGCACGGGCGACAGCTGCTGAACGTTGACCTGCATGGGACGGGGGCCTCCGAGGGAGGGCGGACGTTACACGCCGCAATCTTGCCGTCAAGCACGCTCGGCGCGCTCGGCGCGGACAAAAAAGCGAGCCCCGCGCCGAGGCGTGGCGCGGGGCTCCGGGTGTCCCGGGAAGGACACGTACGTGTTGCGAGGAGGGACGGTCAGACCTCTTCGACGGTGTCGTCGTCGTCGTCCTCGTCCTCGGATTCTTCCTCGTCGATCGAGTCGAGGGCGAAGTCGTCGCGCTCCTCGCCGAAGTCGAGCTCGGCCTCGAACGCGTTCTCCTCGACGAGGTCGCCGAGCGTGAACCCGATCCGGAACGACGGGCGAATCTCCTCGCGTTCGAAGTCTTCGATGCTGCGGTAGCTACGGGGCAGTGCGGCCATGCTTCGCTCCTTCCAGTCCTGTTCAAGTCGTCGGCAAGTGGCTCGACCGCGCGCCCGCGGCGTCGAGGAGGGTCGCCAGCCGGACGACCATCGCGTCGCCCGAGGCCGGCGCAGGGCGCCAGAATCGGGTGACCACGATGCGGTCGGCGGGGGACGTCTCTTCGGACCGGAGGCTACGGGCGAGGTTGAAGGAGTTCTTCATGACCACTTGCACCTACATCTGCCCCCTGAGTACTACATGGTCGCCCGTCAACCAAAATTGTGGTGCGTCGCCCCCTTGCCAGCGCCCTCGGCTGGGGGCTAACTGCGCGCCGGTTCCGAACGAATGCGTCCCAAGATCGTCGCCATCGCCAACCAGAAGGGGGGCGTCGGCAAGACCACCACCGCCGTCAACCTCGCCGCCAGCATCGCAGCGGCCGAGCGGCGCACGCTGTTGCTCGACGCCGACCCGCAGGGCAACGCCTCGAGCGGCGTGGGCATCCGGCCGCGCACGGTGGAGACGAGCCTGTACGACGTGCTGCTCGGCCGCCGCACGATCGCCGAGGTCGTGCAGCCCACCGAGGTCCCCCTGCTCTCGGTCGTGCCCGCGACGCAGGACCTCGCCGGCGCCGAGATCGAGATGGTCGATCTCCCCGACCGCGCCGATCGCCTGCGGCGCGCGCTCGAGGGACTCGAGGACTACGCGTACATCATCATCGACTGCCCGCCGTCGCTCGGGCTTCTCACGCTCAACGCGCTCGTCGCCGCCGACCGCGTCATCGTCCCGATGCAGTGCGAGTACTACGCGCTCGAGGGGCTCACGCACCTCATGGCGACGATCGACCGCGTGCGCGCGCACCACAACCCGGGGCTCGACGTCGAGGGCATCGTGCTGACCATGTTCGACCCGCGCAACAACCTCTCGCACGAGGTCGCGGGCGAGGTGCGCCGTCACTTCCGCGTCTTCGAGTCGGTCATCCCCCGCAACGTGCGGCTCAGCGAGGCGCCCAGCCACGGCAAGCCCGCGCTGCTCTACGACGCGCAGTCCAAGGGCGCGCAGGGCTACCTCTCGCTCGCGCGAGAGGTCATCGAGGCCGAGCCGCGATGAACGTCGATCCGAAGCGACGCGCGCTCGGCCGCGGGCTCGACGCCCTGCTGCCGCAGGTCCCCTCCCCCATGGCGACCGGAGTCGCGACGAGCACGAGCGGTCCCCGCTCGTTTCTCTGCCCCGTCGAACGCATCGCGCCCCAGAAAGGGCAGCCCCGCCAGCACTTCGACAGCGCCAAGCTCGACGAGCTCGCGCAGTCGCTCGTCGCCCACGGCCAGATCGAGCCCGTCGTCGTGCGGCCGCAGCCGGGGCTCGTCGACCGCTACGAGATCATCGCCGGCGAGCGACGCTGGCGCGCCGCGCAGCGCGCGGGGCTGCTCGAGATCCACGTCGTCGTGCGCGACACGACGTCGTCCGACGCCTTCGAGCTCGCGCTCGTCGAGAACGCGCAGCGCGAGGACCTCAACGCCGTCGAGTTCGCGGAGGCGATGTCGCGCCTGATCCGCGAGCATGGTTACACGCAAGAGCGCCTCGCCGAGCGTCTGGGCAAGGACCGCACGACGATCACCAACGCGCTGCGCCTGCTCAAGCTGCCGGCGAGCGTGCGCAACATGGTCGTCGAGGGGGCGCTCACCGAGGGGCACGCGCGCGCGCTGCTCGGCGTGTCCGACCCGACGCGCGTCGAGCTGCTCGCCGACCGGGTCGTGCGCTCGGGCCTGAGCGTGCGCGCGACCGAGAAGCTGGTGCGCGGCGCGCGGACGCCGACCGCGAAGGGTGGCGGCGCCGCGGTCAAGAGCGCGTCGGTGCGCGACCTCGAGACGCGCCTGTCGCGGCACCTCGGCACGCGCGTCGAGGTGCACGACGAGGAGGGCAAGGGGCGCGTCGCGATCTCCTACGGCTCGCTCGCCGAGCTCGACCGGCTGCTCGAGCGGCTGCTCGAAGCCTGACCCCGCGTCGGCCGACGGCCGGCCGCCGGAGGCTCGATCACTTCTGCGCGCGAGCTCGCTCGGCCGCCGCCTTGGAGCGCTTGCCGACGGGGCCGCTCGCGTCGAGCGCGGCGGCGCGGTCGAGCTGCTCGAGGCCCGCCTTGCGGTCGCCCGCCGCGAGCAGCGCCTGGCCCAGGTAGAAGCGCGCCGCGGCGTGCTTCGGATCGGCCGCGACGGCGGCGGCGAAATCGGCGCGCGCGCCGGCCTCGTCCTTGAGGCTGTGGCGGCAGAGGCCCCGCCCGACGCGAAGCTCGGCGGCGTCGCCCGCGCCGAGCGCGCGATCGAACGCAGCGGTGCAGTCGGCGTACGCGCCTGCCTGGCCGAACACGC
>CAITLX010000144.1 GCA_903893335.1 uncultured delta proteobacterium
CCGTCGGCGTGCGACGCGCCGCACGCGCCGGGGGCCTGACCGAGCGTGTCGGCGAGGGTGGACCAGTACGCGGGGCACGCGCCGCCGGCGGTGGTCGTGGAGGCGCACGCGAGCGGGCAGACGTCGGCCAGGTGCGCGAGCACCTCGAAGGTGGCGCCGCGGTCGGGCGAGCGCCCGACGGTGAAGCCGCTCAGCGCCTCGCGCGCGCACGCGTAGAGCCCCGCGTCGGCCCAGGTCAGGCAGTACGCCCCCACCGCGCTCGCCTGCGCGAGCGGGCCGCTCGAAGGCCCGCTCCACACGCCGTCGGTCGGGCCGCCGAGCGCGAGCGAGGCGCCGTCGGGCGAGAGCGCGAAGCCGAGCATGTCGCCGCTGGTCGCGTGCAGGACGCGCAGCGTCGTGCCCTCGTCGTCCGAGACGAACAGCGTGTCGGACGGGTCGCCGTCGGCGCGCAGGTAGAGCCGCTTCGCGTCCGCCGGATCGACGGCGGCGATGTAGACCGACGCCGCGCCCGCCGCGTCGAGCGCGACGCGCTCCCAGGTCGCGCCTCGGTCGCGCGAGCGCTCGAGCACCGGCGTGCGCGCCGCAGCGAGCATCGCCGAGACGTAGAGGTGCTGCGGGTCCGAGGGGGCGACGTCGACGGTGAGCGCGATGAGGTCGTCGGGGAGCGGCGCGCCGGCCGCGGCCCACGTCGCGCCGTCGTCGAGCGTCTCGGCGACCAGCGAGCGGAACGCCCCGCCCCCGAGCCCCGTGGTGGTGACCACGACCGCGCGCGAGGGCTGCGCGCGCTCGACCGCGACGTCGACGAGGAACTGCCCGGCGAGCACCCCCGCGGCCAGCCCCCAGCCGCACCCGCGATCGCGGCTCGTGGCGAGCCCCTCCGACATGGCCGCCAGGAGCGTGCCGCCCCCGGTGACGGCGATGGCCGGGTCCTCCTGCCCGCCGAAGCCGACGGCGGCCTCGCACACCCACGAGAAGCTCCCGCCCGCGCCGAACGTCTGCAGCAGGCCGTAGGTCGAACGCAGCAACATGTGCGCGGGGTCGCGCGGATCGACGACGAGCTGGTTGGCCTGGGGGAAGCGGCCGTTCGCGCGCGCGCCGCGGGCCGACGCGGCGACCGCGCACGCGACGGCGCACGCGACGGGGGCGAGGCGGTGCGGGCGCGACGACATGCGCTGCATGGTAGAAGATCGGCGCGTGTCTGCACGACCCCGCTCGTGGACACCACGACCGATGCGCCTCGCACCCACGCTCGCCGCCGCGCTCGTCGCGCTCGCCACCGCGACGCTCGACGCGGCCGGCAGGGCCGAGGGGCCCGCGATGGTCCCCTTCGACGCCGCGACGTTCCGCATGGGCAGCGCGGACGCCGACGGCGAGCCCAACGAGCACCCGGCGCACGACGTGACGCTCGGCGCGTACCTGCTCGACCGCACCGAGGTCACCGCGGGCGCCTACCGCGCCTGCGTCGCGCGCGGGGCCTGCGAGGCCCCCGCGTCGCGCGCCCGACTCTGCACCGTGGCGCACGGCCCCGCCGAGGCGCCCGCCAGCTGCGTCTCGTGGCAGCAGGCCGACACCTACTGCCGCGCCGTCGGCAAGCGCCTGCCGACCGAGGCCGAGTGGGAGCACGCCGCGCGCGGCGGCGCGCGTGGGCCCTGGCCCTGGGGCGACGCCAAGCCGACCTGCGAGCGCGCCGTGACGCTTCTCGGCGACCACTCCGGACGAAGCTGCTCGCCGGGCGGGCCCGCGCCCGTCGGCACCCACCCCGAGGGCGCGACGCCGCACGGCGTCGAGGACCTGACCGGCAACGTCGCGGAGTGGGTCGCGGACTGGTACGCGGACCACTACCTGGGAGGCGGCGGGTCGCCCGAGCGGGGCCCGGCGTGGGGCGTCGCGCACGTGCTGCGGGGCGGCAGCTTCCGGAGCTGGCCGCGCGACGCGCGCGTGACCGCGCGCAGCTGGGCGACCTCGGGCGAGGCGGGGCCGGGCGTCGGGTTCCGCTGCGCGCGCGACGCGCAGCTCGCCGCGACGCCCTAGCGCGCGACCTCGCGGGCGTTCGTCGCGCGGCCGACCCCCGGCACGCGGTACACTTCGCGGTTCCCATGGTCGCCGCGCCCCCGAGCACCGCCGAGCGATCGGCCGAGCCTCCCGCCGGCCCCCCCTGGGACACGCCGCTCGCCGAGGCGCCGCTCGCGTTCGTCGACTGCGAGATGACCGGCCTCGACCCGACCGAGGACCGCATCGTCGAGCTCTGCATCGAGCGCACGCGCGGCGGCGTCGTCGAGGGCTCGCTCACGACGCTGGTGCGCCCCGACGCGCGGCTCGGGGGCAACGCGCACATCCACGGGCTCGACGCCGAGGCGCTCGCGTCCGCCCCCCCCTTCGCCGACGTCGCCGACCGCGTGTTCGAGCTGCTCGCGGGCGCCGTGCCCGTCGCGCACGCAGCGCAGCACGACGCGGCGTTCCTCGAGGCCGAGCTCGCGCGCGCGGGGCGCCCTGCGCCCGAGCCGCACTGGATCGACACCCTGACGCTCTCGCGTCGCGCGTTCGCGCAGCCGAGCCACGCGCTCGACCGCCTCGCGCCCGCGCTCGGCCTGCCGCGCAGCCGCGCGCACCGCGCCGCCGACGACGTCGAGACGCTCCGCGCGCTGTTCGACCTCATCGTCCCGCGCCTCGCGCCGCACACGCCGCGCGACCTCTGGCACGTGCGCATCGGCGAGCGCCACGCGCGCCCCGAGATCCTGGCCGCGTGCGCCGAGGCGGCGCGCTCGGGCAAGCCCGTCGAGATCGTGCTCCGCCCGGCGCACGGCGCCGCGCGCATGGTCCTGGCCGTCGTCACGGCGGTGCGCGCGGACCTCGACCCGCCGCGTGTTGTGGGTTATGCGCTGCCCGGGCGCGGACGCTTCGAGCAACGGGCCGACCGCATCCTCTCGGTGGGCGCGGCCGGCACCGCCAGCGCCGCCTCTGCCCCACGCACCCCATGACCCCTCTCCGCTCCTCCTGCCTCCGCGCGGCCTGCGCCGCTGCGTTCGCCCTCGCGCTCGCGGGCTGCCCCTCGGCGCAGTCGCCGGGCTCGGCCCAGCGCGCGCCGCTCGCGCAGAAGTGGCTCGATCGCGCCAAGGCCGCCTACGGCGGCGCCGACATGGACGAGGCGCGCGACGCCGTCGAGAGCGCGCGCAAGCTCGCGCCCGACGACGCCGAGGTGCGCACCTGGGAGGGTCGCGTCGCGCTCGCGCGCCTCGACTGGCCCGCCGTGCAGGCGGCGCTCGCGGGCATCGACACGACCGACGCCCGCGGCCTGCGCGGGCGAGCGCGCTGGTACGCCGGCGAGATCGACGCGGCGGCCGACGAGCTCGAGGCCATGCTGCGCGACCCCGACGTGCGCGACCCCTGGGCCAAGGCCGTCGCCGGCCTGGCGCGGCGCGGCGCGGGGCGCACCCCCTTCCGCATGTCGGGCGCGATGCTCGCGGCGACGGACATGCCGCACGTGCTCGGCACCGAGCTCGTCGTGCCGCTCGAGATCGACGGCGAGCAGGCGCTCGCGCTCATCGCCACCGGCACCGCCGAGGTCGTGCTCGACAGCGCGACGCGCAAGGAGCCCGCGTGGGTGTCGCTTCGCTTCGGCGGCAAGCTCGAGGTCGGCGACGTGCCGGCGCTGGTGCAGGACCTCTCGGCCATCTCGCGCCAGTCCAACGCCCCCATCAAGGCGCTCATCGGCGTCAACCTCCTGCGCCACCTGCACGCGACGTTCGATTTCACGGGCACCCAGCTCGTCGTGCGCAACTTCGCGCCGCCCCCCCCGCCGAGCGCCACGAAGGTGCCGCTCTGGTACTTCCGCGGCGGCGGCATGGTCGTGCGCGCCGGCCTCGGCGCCGACCGCGAGACGGGGCTCGGCGCGCTGCTCGTCGACACCACGCAGCCCTTCGCGCTCGCGCTCGACGACGCCGGCATGAAGAAGGCGGGCGTCGACCTGACCAAGCTCGAGCCCGTCGCGCAGGACCCGAAGCTCAAGCAGGGCACCGTGCCCTCGCTGCGGCTCGGCGCGTTCGAGATCCCGAGCGTGCCCGCCGTGACCGGCGTCGCGTCCATCGCCGAGCTCGAGCACAGCGTGGAGGCCGACCTCGACGGCGTGCTCGGCTCCGGCCTGCTCGCGGCCTTCCGCGTCACGCTCACCGACGAGGGGCGCGCCATGTGGCTCGAGGACTTGCCCTCGACGCCGCCTCCGTCCCCCAAGCCCGCGGCGTCGAGCGAGCCCTCGCCCGCGTCGCCCGCCCTTCCCCCCTCGAAGCTGCACCCGAAACCCAAGAAGAAGCCGGCTCCCCACCGGTAGCGAGGTCGACCTTGGCCACCCGCGGAATCGCCGTCTACGCCGGCAGCTTCGACCCGCCGACCATCGGGCACACCGATCTGATCGAGCGCGCGTCCAACCTCTTCTCGCACGTCATCGTCGCGCTCGGCGTGCACCCCACGCGAGAGCCGCTGTTCACCGTCGAGGAGCGCCTCGAGCTTCTGCGCCGGGTCACGCGCGGCTGGCCCAACGTCGAGATCGGCTCGTTCGGCGGGCTGCTCATCGACTTCTGCCACGAGGCGGGCGCCCGCGTCATCGTGCGCGGCCTGCGCGCCGCCACCGACTTCGAGTACGAGCTGCAGATCGCGCACGCCAACGCCGACCTCTGCCCCGACATCGACACCATCTTCCTGCCGACGCGCACCAACTACGGCTTCGTCTCGGCGTCGCTCGTGCGCGAGATCGCGAGCCACGGCGGCGACGTCGCGCGCTACGCCCCCGGCCCGGTGTGCGAGGCGCTCGAGGCGAAGTTCGGCCCGCACCGACCGCGCTGAAGGCCGACGAAGCCAGGCGCGGGTGGGCAGCGACGGCGCGCGATCCGAGCTGAGCCACGACGACGCGCGCGCGAGGGGCGGGCACCTCGTCGTGCTCGACGCGCTGCGCGGCGTCGCGGTGACGGCGGTGTTCGCGCAGCACCTCGGCGACCGCTACCTGCCGGTGGTGGTCGCGGGGCTCGAGCGCGCGCTGCCCGCGCCGCTCGCGGGCTGGGCCCGCGCCACGGTCGAGCACGCGTTCTGGGGCGTCGACCTCTTCTTCGTGCTCTCGGGCTTCTCGCTCGCGTACGCGTGGCTGCACGCGCGCGACGCCGCCCCCTCGCGCGCGCCGCGCGCCTTCTTCGCGCGACGCGCCGCGCGCATCTACCCGGCGTTCCTCGTCGCGCTCGCGGTCGTCGTCGCGCGGCGCCCGTCGCTCGTCGCCGCTCCCCACTTCTTCGCCGCGGTCGCCGCACACCTCGCGCTGCTGCAAGGCTACGTCGCGCCCGGCGGCGTGGTGTTCATCGGCGCGGCGTGGTCGCTCACGACCGAGGCGCACTTCTACCTCGTGTTCCCCTGGCTCGCGCGGCGCGTGCTCGGCGGCGACGCGCGGCGGCGCTGGCTCACCGTCGCCGCGACGTGCGCCTTCGCGTGGGGCACGCGCGCCGCGCTGCACGAGCTCACGCTGCACCCGGGCGTGCGCACCGCGCTGCTCGAGTCGACCCAGCGGCACTGGGCGACGAGCCGCCTCGACCAGCTCGTGCTCGGCATCGCCGCCGCGGCCCTGCACCACGCCGCCAGCCACGATGCACGGTGGCGCGAGCGCGCGGCTCGCCTCGGCGCCCCGATGCTCCTCGCGGCAGCGTGCGCGCTCGTCGCCGGCTTCGGCCTCGAGGGGCCGCGCTACCTCGCCCCGCACGGCTGGTGGCCCTACACGCCGCTCTCGCTCGCGACCGCGGCGCTCGTGCTCGGAGCGGCCCTCTGCGAGCCACGCGGTCGCCCCGCGTTCCCGCTGCGGCTCGTCGCCTCGCTCGGCGTCGTCAGCTACGGCGTCTTCCTCTACCACCAGCTCGCGCTGGACGAGGTGGCGGCGCGGCTCGGCGTCGCGCCCACGGCGCGCTCGCTCGCCGAGGTCGGCGTCGCGTCGTTCGCGCTCTCGGTCGCGCTCGGCGCCGCGTCGTACCGCCTCGTCGAGCGCCCCGCGCTCGCGTGGCAGAGCGCACGCGCGCGCGCCGGTCAGTAACCCTCGGCGACGACCGCGCTCTTGAGCGGCACGCCGCCGTACAGCCGCTCGGCGACGCCGACGAGCTCGCCGCACGCGCCGGCGCCGAGGTCGTGCTGCTCGCGCGGGTCGTCGAGCACGTCCCAGCAGTGCCACGTCGCGTCCCACTCGCGCGCCTCGAGCTTGCGCCGGCCCTGCATCACGCCCCAGTTGCGGAAGGCGCAGCCCCAGATCGTCGTGCAGTTGGTCAGCGGCATCGGCCCCGCGGCGCGACGCGCCCCGAGCAGGCTGGTGCCCAGCATCTTCGCGCGGAAGCGCGCGAGCTCCGGCGCGGCGCCGAGCCCCAGCAGATCGAGCACCGTCGGCGCGACGTCGACGTGGAAGGTCGGCACGTCGCGCGCCGCCGCGAGCGACGCGCGCTCCGCTCCGGTGAGCGTGCCCGTCGGCGCGTCGACCCACGCGGGCACGCGGACCTCCTCGTCGTACACCGAGCCGGTGTGGCCGAGCTGGAAGTGCTCGCGGAACGCCTCGCCGTGGTCGGAGGTGTAGACGATGACCGTGCGCGCCCCGCCCGGCGTCGCGCGCACGCCGCGCACGAGGTCGCCGATGGTGCGGTCCTGCGCGTGGACGGCGTTCTTGTAATAGTTGAAGAAGGCCTCGGCGCGCTCCGGGTCCTTCGTGTTCTCGGCCGGCTGAAACGGCGCGTGGTCGGGGTCGACGCGGAACGGGAAGTGGGTGTTCGAGTACTGCACGACCGCGAAGTAGGGCTCGCGCAGCTCGCCGAGGTCGCGCAGCACGCGCTCGGTCAGAAGCTCGTCCTTCGCGCCGACGTCGATGTGCGCGTCGGGCTCGAGGTCGGTCGCGCCGCACTGGTGCGAGGTCGCCAGATCGCGCACGAACAGGCGCGCGTTGGCGAACATCGGGTGCTGGCTCGTCCAGTAGGCCGCGTCGACGCCCGCCGCGCGGGCGAAGTCGAACAAGAGCGGCGCCGAGTGGATGGCGTCGCGCGAGTCGGTCGGCGCGAGCCCCGACCAGAGCACCGCGATCGAGATCGCGGTCGTCGAGTCGTTGGCCCGCATCGCGAGCAGGGGGAGCCGATCGGGCGCCGCGGCGTCGGTCGCGGGCGTCGTCGTGCAGCCAGGCTCGTGCGCCACGCACACGACGTCGGCGCGCACGCTCTCGGTGACGACGAGCAGCACGTTGCGCGCGGGGTGCGGGGCCGGCGCGAGCGCGGGCACGTACTCGGGGTGGCGCAGCCCCGGCCGCACGTGCTTCGGGCCACCGCCGGCCATCGCGCGCACGAGCCCTCCGAACGCGTGCAGGTAGATGACGTCGGGCGTCGCCCCCTGCGCCGCCGCGTACGAGCAGGGCAGGACGAACGGCGCCACGAGCGCGACGGGCATCACCCACGCGGCCAGCCGCGCGCGCGAGCGTGTCGGCCGCACCCAGCGCCGCGCCACCGCCACCAGCGCCCAGGCGAGCACGAAGGGGGCGACCAGCGCGCGCACCAGGTGCGGCAGGTCGGCGCGGATCTGCCCGCCGAGGCTCTGCGGCAGCGAGGTGCCGAACAGCGTCGCGTCGAGGTTGAGGTAGGTCGCGTACTGCTCGTAGAAGTAGCGCTGGATGCCGAGCGCCGCGGTCGCGCAGACGACGAGCAGCAGCGCGGCGAGGTGTCGCAGCGCGCCTCGCCGACGCGCCGCGACGAGCGCGAGCGCCCCCCAGAACGCGAGGCTCTCGACGAACGACGCGGCGTAGCTCGCGACGTGCGGCGCATCGAGCGCGAGCAGCCTCGGGCCGCGGCGCCACGCGTCGTCGGCCACGACCGCCAGCGCGGGGAGCGCGAGCAGCAGCGGGACGGCCGCGCGCCGCAGGCGCGCGAGGGAGCGCAGGGTCAGGCGTCGGTGAGCCACGAGGTGAGGACGTAGTTGGAGACCAGGATGGCGACGGCGCTCTGCACCACGGCGCGCGTGGTCGCCTGACCGACGCCGCGAGCGCCGCCGGACGCGTAGAAGCCCTGCCGGCACGCGATGGCCGCGATGAGGAACCCGAACACGGTGGACTTGATGATGCCCATCGCCAGGTCCTTCGGAACCGCCATCGAGCGCACCTTGTCGACGAAGATGCCGGGGTCGACGCGCAGCCACTCGACCGCCACGAGCCACGCGCCCGCCATGCCGACGCAGGAGTAGAGGACGCACAGCAGGGGGAGCATCGCGACGGCGGCGACCAGGCGCGGCGCGAGCAGGTACTGCACCGGGCTGACGCCCATCGTCGTGATGGCGTCGATCTGCTCGGTGATGCGCATGTTGCCGAGCTCGGCGGCCCACGCGCTGCCCGCGCGCGCGGTCACCATGATGGCGGCGAACACGGGGCTGATCTCGCGGGTGAGCGAGAGCGCGACGATGCCGCCGACGAGCCCCTCGGCCTGGAACGTCTTGAGGCTGTGCACCGTCTGCAGCGCGAGCACCATGCCGCTGAAGGTCCCGGTCAGCGCGACGATGAAGATCGACTCGACGCCGATGAACTCCATCGCCGCGAGGATCTGCCCGAAGCGAAACGGCGGCCGCACCAGCCAGGCGAGCGTCTCGATCGTGAGCGAGACCGTGGTGCCGATGCCGTCGAGCGCGTCGACCACGGGCGCGACGAGGCTGCGCGCGGGGCGCGTGCGCTGAGCGGCGGGGGCGCCGGAGGGGGGTGGCTTGGCGTTCTCGGCGGGCACGGTCGGCTCCGACGCGCGTCGGAGGGAGGGTTGTACCAGAGGGGGACCGGCGACGCCCCGGGGAAGACGTTGCCCCGGCAAGCCGTAGACGGGCTAGGATTTCCCACCATGCGCCTCTCCCTCGCCTCGCTCCTCGCCCTCGCGCTCTCGACCTCCGCGGCTGCCTGCGGCAGCACCTCCGACGATGGTCTGAACGGCCCCGACGCGGACGCGGGCGAGACGGGCCCCACGCTCGCCGAGCTTCCCGCGAAGGTCGCGACGGCGCAGTGCGCCGCGCTCACCGCGTGCGTCGGCCCGCTCGTCGACCTCTTCCTCGGCGGCTCGGACTGCGAGGCGCGCGTGAAGAAGCAGATCGACAACAGCGACATCTCGCAGTGGCAGGCGGCGCTCGACGCGGGCAAGGCGACCTACCACCCGAGCAAGGCGCAGGCGTGCATCGACACGTTCGCCAACGGCGGGTGCGCCGCGCTCTCGTCGCGCGACCCCGACGCGTGCGTCGCCGCGTTCGACGGCACCGTCACGCTCGGAGGCGCCTGCACCTACTCGTTCGAGTGCACCGGCAAGGCGTTCTGCAAGGCCGACGCGACCTGTCCGGGCGTGTGCAGCGCCCGGCTCACCGTCGGCCAGACGTGCAAGGTCGACGACGACTGCCAGGACGGCCTCAGCTGCGACAAGGACTCGAAGCTCTGCACGCAGCGCGGCGGCCTCAACGAGGTGTGCAAGGGGCCGACCGCGCCCGACTGCGCGACGGGGCTCATGTGCTACGGCAGCGACGATCAGAAGTCGCCCCCCGTCGCCGGGACGTGCAAGGCGGTCTCCACCGTGTTCGCGGGGGCCGAGGGCGCGTCGTGCTCGTTCGACGGCAAGAGCGGGCCGCTCTGCGCGACCGGGCTGATGTGCGCGTTCCAGTCGGCCGACCAGGCGGGCCTGCACGCGAGCTGCGTGAAGCCGGTCGCGAGCGGCGCGGCGTGCAAGGCCTCGATCCCGAGCATGTGCCCGAAGGGCGAGTACTGCGACGCGCCGAAGTACTCCGGCTCCGGCCCGCTCACGCTCGACGGGCACTGCGTCGCGCTGCCCACCGACGGTCAGGCTTGCGCGCAGGCGCTCGCTGCGACCGACGCGTGCGCCCCCGACACGGTCTGCGACAGCGCCGGCACCTGCCACGCGATCGCCGCCAACGGCGCGGCGTGCACCTTCGACGACGCGTGCTGGAGCGCCTCCTGCCAGTCGGGCAAGTGCCAGGCCCACACGGCCTGCACGCCCTGAGCCTGCGTCAGCCGCAGCGCGCCGCGAGCGCGCGGACGACCTCGTCGGCGCGCTCGCCCGTCGAGCGTACGCGCGCGTGCCTGCCCGCAGCGTCGTGATCGAGCTCGACCACGATCGCGTCGCCCCCGAGCGCGTCGACGAAGGGCGCGGCCCACTCGGCCACGACCAGCGCCCCCTCGGCGCGCCGCTCGCGCAGCCCGAGCGGCTCGAGCTCGTCCGCGCCGCCGAGGCGGTAGACGTCGGCGTGCGCGATGGGGATGCGCCCCGGAAGCTCGTGCACCAGCGTGAACGTCGGGCTCGTGACCGCGATGTCGCGGGGCACGCCGAGAGCGCGCGCGAGCGCGCGGGCGAGGAACGTCTTGCCCGCGCCGAGCCCGCCGGACAGCACGAGCAGGTCGCCCGGCCCGAGCGCAGCCGCGAGCGCGCAGGCGAGGCGCACCGTCGCGCGGCGCGTCGGCAGGCGCAGCAGCAGGTCGCTCACCTTCGCGGCTCCTCGCGGACGATGACAGCGCGCGCGAGCGCGCGCCCCCCCGCGAAGCCGCGCGCGTCGGTCGTCCAGAGCTCCGTCGTCGCCTCGGCGAGCGCGCCGACGATCGCCCGGTGGCGCGCCTCGACCTCGCCGGGTCGATCGGCGTCCCCCCCGCCGACGGCCGCGAACGCCGCGACGACGAGCCTCGCGGCGTCGTGCGCGAGCGCCGCGGTGAACGAGGGCGGCTCGCCGTGCCCCGCGAGCCACGCGACGCTCGCGGGGTCGCTCGCCACGAGCGGAAACCGGCCCGCCGACGCGACGAGCACCCGCGGGCCGCGCGCGGGGCTCGCGCCGTGCGCCGCTGCGTCGAGCCCGAGAGCGACGAACCCCGCGACCCCCGCGGACGAAGCCTCGGCGAGCAGGTCGTCCGCGCACCGCGCGCCGCCGAGCACGAGCACGCCTGCCGACCTGCGCCCGCGCAGCGCCGCGACGGGGAACCGACGCTCGCCCGCCTGCGCCGGCGCGGCGTCGCACGCGACCGCGTCCGCCTCGTCGCCCGCG
>CAITLX010000145.1 GCA_903893335.1 uncultured delta proteobacterium
CCACGCGACGACGCTCGTCGACGCGCTCGCGATGCGCGGCGCCGTGCTCGCCCCGCTCGACGGCGACTACGTGCGCCTCGGCGCGGACGCGGCGGCCGTGGCCGAGCGCGCGCTCGCCGCGCCCGCCGACGTGCTGGTCGTGGCCTACACCCCGTTTCACCGGCCGCCGGCGCGCGACCCGCTGCTCGGCGATCTGCTCGCGCGCCTGCGCGCGGCGCGCCCCGACGCGCCCGTGCTGCTCGCCGACCTCTACCAGAGCGGTCAGCACGTGGTCGACGTGCCCTCCGCCGAGATCCTCGCGGCGTACCCCGAGGCCGACGCCATCCTGCGCTACGAGGCCGAGGCCGACCTCGATCGCGTCATCCGTCGCCTGGCCGACGCGGGCCGCCCGGCCGCGCCCTTCGCCGAGAACGGCGGCGAGCCCTCCCTGGACGAGCTTCCGCTCCCGGCGTGGGACCTGGTCGATCTCCCTGCGTACTTCGCGTTCCACGAGAGCGTCGTCGCGGGCCTCGGCCGGCCGAGTTGGGCGTTCCCCATCGACGGCGCGACGCTGCCGATGCTCTCGACGCGCGGCTGCCCCTTTCGCTGCACGCACTGCTCGTCGAACCCAGGCCGCGCCGAGGGCGCGCCCAAGACGCAGCGCCGCCACGGCCGCGCGCACCTCGAGGCGCTCGTCGCCGACCTCGCCGCTCGCGGCGCGCGGCGCGTGCACCTGCTCGACGAGCTGGCGAACGTGCACGAGGGGCACTTCGACGCTCTGCTCGAGGTGCTCGCCGCCCACGATCTGCGCTTCGAGATCCCCAACGGCGTGCGCGCCGACTACGTCGAGCCCAAGCACCTCGACGCCATGCGCGGCAAGCTCACCACGCTCTCGGTCAGCGCCGAGTCGGGCGACCCGCGCGTCGTCGACGAGGTCGTCGACAAGCAGCTCGATCTCGCCGCGATCCGCACGGTGGCCGAGCGCGCGCGCGACCGCGGCATCCCGCTGCTCGTGCACTTCATGATCGGCCTGCCCGGCGAGACGAAGGCCGACATCAACCGCACCCTCGAGGTCGCGCTCGACCTGCACGAGACGGCCGGCGCCTGGCCGAGCGTGCAGTTCGCCACCCCGCTGCCCGGGACGCGCCTCGCCGCGCTCGCCGCCCAGAAGGGGCGCGTGCTGCCGCTCGTCGACGACTGGGGCCCGCACTTCCAGAAGGCTCCCTCCATCGAGACGGCCGACTTCACGCTCGACGAGCTGAGGCGGTTCAAGTGGACGTTCGACCAGCGGCTCGCGGCCAGCTTCGGCCCGGCCAAGGTCATCCTCAACGCGACCTACCGCTGCAACAACCACTGCACCTTCTGCGCGACCGGCACGCGCACGCAGTTCGACGGCGACATCGACCGCCAGCGCGAGATCCTCGTGAAGTACCGCAAGGCGGGCGTGCGGCTGCTCGACATCGACGGCGGCGAGCCCACGCTCAACCCGCAGCTGATGTCGCTCGTGCGCTTCGCGCGCAAGATCGGCTACGAGAAGGTCAACGTCACGACCAACGGCCGCATGGCGAGCTACGAGCCCTACGCGCGCGAGCTCGTGCACTCGGGCGTCACGTCGGTGCTCTTCTCCATTCACGGCCCCGACGCGCAGATCCACGCGCAGAACGTCGGCGTCGCCGAGGCCTTCGACCAGACGCTCGCCGGCGCGCGCAACGTCGTGCGCCTCGCGCCGCCGGGGCTCGAGCTGGGCGCCAACGTCACCATCACCAAGTCGAACTGGAAGCACCTGCCGGCGATGGCCCAGCTGGTCTGGGACCTCGGGTTGCGCTGGTACAACATCCAGTTCCTGACGCCGTTCGGGCGCGCCACCAGCTCGGTGTGCCCCGACACGCAGGCCGCCGCCGACATCACCATGGCCGTCATCGACGAGTGGCGCGACCGCATGAAGCTGCAGGTCATCAACCTGCCGTTCTGCTTCATGCCCGGC
>CAITLX010000146.1 GCA_903893335.1 uncultured delta proteobacterium
CGCGTCGCCGACGCGCAGCAGGCCGGCGCGCTCGGCATCGCGCTCACGGCCGCCGTCGCGACCGGCGCGATCGCGTCGCAGGCGAGCATCGCCGACGTGGTGCGCGTGACGACGAGCTTCTCGCCGCGCCCCGCGCACCGCGCGCGCTACGCGCGCGACCACGCCGCGTTCCGCGCGCTCTACCCGCCGCTCGCTCGCGCCGCCCGCGCCGTCGGGTCGGCACACTAGCGAAGACGTCAGCGTCGTCGGCGCGTCGAACTGGGTCGCCCGCGCCGTCGGCCCCGCGAGCTAGATCGTCAGCGTCTCGACGTGCTCGCCCCACACCGAGCGCAAGACGTCGCTGATCTCGCCCACGGTGGCCTCGGCCTTCACCGCGCCGAGGATGAGGGGCAACAGGTTGTCGTCGCCGCGCGCGGCGCGCTCGACCTTCTCGAGCGCCGCGGCGTGGGCGGTCGCGTCGCGCGCGGCGCGCATCGCGCGGAGTCGATCGACCTGCTCGGCCTCGATGCGCGGATCGATCTTCATGACCGGCACCTCGGGGCTGTCGCTCGTGAAGCGGTTCTGTCCGACGACGACGCGACGCTCGCTCTCGATGTCGAGCTGGTACTGGTAGGCCGTCGCCTGGATCTCGCGCTGCACGTAACCCTGCTCGACCGCGCGCACCATGCCGCCCATCTCGTCGATGCGCCGGATGTAGGCCCACGCGGCGTCCTCGATGCGCTTGGTCATCGACTCGACGACGTAGCTGCCCGCGAGCGCGTCGACGAAGTCCGCGACGCCGCTCTCGTGCGCGACGATCTGCTGGGTGCGCAGCGCGATGGTCGCGGCCTGCTCGGTCGGCAGCCCGAGCGCCTCGTCGAACGAGTTGGTGTGCAGCGACTGCGTGCCGCCGAGCACCGCCGCGAGCGCCTGGAGCGCGACGCGCACCACGTTGTTGATCGGCTGCTGCGCGGTCAGGGTCACGCCCGCCGTCTGCGTGTGGAACCGCAGCGCGCGCGCGCGCGCCGACTTCGCGCCGAAGCGGTCGGCCATGATCGTGGACCACATGCGCCGGGCCGCGCGGAACTTCGCGACCTCCTCGAGCAGGTTGTTGTGGCCGTTGAAGAAGAAGCTGAGCTGCGCGCCGAACTTGTCGACGTCGAGCCCGGCCTCGAGCGCCGTCTGCACGTAGGCGATGCCGTCGGCGAGCGTGAACGCGACCTCCTGGATGGCGTCGCAGCCGGCCTCGCGCATGTGGTAGCCGCTGATGGAGATCGTGTTCCACTTCGGCACCTCGCGCTCGCAGAAGCCGAGCACGTCGCGGATGAGCCGCAGGCTGGGGCGCGGCGGGTAGATGTACGTCCCGCGCGCGATGTACTCCTTGAGGATGTCGTTCTGGATGGTGCCGCGCACCTCGGCGCCCGACACGCCGTTCTCCTCGGCGACCGCGACGTAGAAGCAGAGCAGGATGGCGGCGGTCGCGTTGATCGTCATCGACGTCGAGATCTGGTCGAGCGGCAGCCCGCGCAGCAGCCTGCGCATGTCGTCGAGCGACGCGACCGCGACGCCGGTGCGCCCGACCTCCCCCTTCGCGAGCGGGCTGTCGGAGTCGTGCCCCATCTGCGTCGGGAGATCGAACGCGACCGAGAGGCCCGTCTGGCCCTGCGCGAGCAGGTAGTGGTAGCGGCGGTTGGACTCGTCGGCGGTGCCGAAGCCGGCGTACTGGCGCATCGTCCAGAACCGCCCGCGGTACATGTCGGGCTGCACGCCGCGCGTGAACGGCGGCTCACCGGGGAGGCCGAGGTCGCGCGCGGGGTCGAAGTCGGCCGCATCGAGGTCGTCGGGGCCGTAGAGATCGGGCGGGTCGAAGCCGCCGGCGTAGAGCCCGGGCGCGGGACGCGCCGCCTTGACCTTCGCCGCCGTCGTCGACCGCCAGCGAGCACGCCCCTCTCGGTAGGCCTTGGCCTTCGTGTCGTCGCTCATGGCTCGCGCGGTTACCACGGACCGGCGGCGGAGCGAAG
>CAITLX010000147.1 GCA_903893335.1 uncultured delta proteobacterium
CGCCAGCCCCCGCGCCTCGAAGACGGCGAGCACGTCGGTAGCCTTCTCGGCGGCGCGCCCCTGCGAGACGCCCTCGGTGTGCGCCTGGGCGGCTGCCGCAGCGGCTGCGGCCGCGGCTGCCTGCGCGATCTTGTCGCGGAAGTACGGGCTCTTGAACTCGTAGTTGTCCAAAATGGCCTTATCCAGCTGCTTCATGAGTGCCCCGCTCGCGGCTCCGAGGATTTCGTCAGCGTAGATCGAGCGCCGGGAGTCGTCGAGGAGGCGCACCAGCGCCAGCACGACCGGCGCGAGGGCCTCGGCGCCGGGGTCGGCGGCGTGCGCCAGCGTCGAGAGGATCGCGAGCTCGGGCGTCGCCCCCACGACCGCCGGGTCGGTCAACCAGGGAATCGCACCTGGGTCCAGCACCGCAATGCGCTCGACGTGTCCGAGCGAGCCCGCGGCGGTGATGCGCACCGCCCAGCGCGCGACGGCCTCGTCCAGCGTGACGACGAGCAGCCACGCCTGGCAGCGGTGCAGGCGCTGCGCGAGCGCGACGTACGCTGGCCAATCGAACCGCTTCGCCTCGTCGGGGGCGCGTTGCACCTCGATTGGCAGCCCCGGCTTGAAAGCCGAGGCTGCCGCCGACCGTGAGCCGAGTGCGCTCACTGGGCAAGGCAGCGAGCGTCGCGAGAGCCCGCTCGACGGGGCGGGCTTTGATGGGTTCCCGCTCGGCTCGGCTGCCAGGCCCGGCTTTCAAGCCGGGCCTGCCGCGAGCGTCGGCTCGGAGCGGAAGAGCTCGATGAGAAGCTCGTGCGACGGGCCGGTCGGCATGACGCGCCGGAGCCATGCGCCGCGCGTGCCAGCGAGATTCCCGGCGAATTGCGGTGCGCGGGGTGGCGCCCGTGGCGGAGCGGGCGGCGGGCAACATCGCTCCGCCCCTCCTTCACGCGCCCCACCTCTTGAGCAGCCAGTACGCCGTCGAGCGGGGGACGCCGAGCTCCTCGGCGGCGCGGGCGTGGTACGCTGAGCACGTGTCCCGCGCCCACGCCGCTCTCGAAGCGCACCGCGCCGACATTGCGGCGTTGGCGACGGCGCACGGCGCGCTCAACGTCCGCGTGTTCGGGTCGGTGGCGAGGGGTGACGACGACGACGCGAGCGATCTCGACCTGCTCGTCGACATGGCCGAGGGGCGCACGCTCTTCGATCTCGGAGCGCTGCTCGAGGACCTGCGCGCGGTGCTCGGCGTCCCCGTCGACGTCGTGACGACCGCGGGCCTGCGCGACCGCATCCGCGAGCGCGTGCTGGCCGAGGCGAAGGCCCATTGAGGAGCTCGAACCGCTCCGCGCGAGGCTCACGGTGATAGCAGCGCGGGACGCGTGACGGCCAGCGACGTGCACGGGTGCGTCTAGTCAGCGGGCCTCGGCTCAGCGCAGCCCCACGACTCCACTTGCAGCTCCCAGTCCCACGTCGCGGGGAAGGTGCCGCCGGTGCTGCCCGCCTGCCGGATCGACCAGGTGCGCCCGTTGGTGAGATCGATCAGCGCGTGGGCGCTGATGGTCTGCTGCACACTCATGCGCAGCACGACGCCTGGCGCGGTGTTGAGGGCGGTCGCCGCGGCCTGCGCCGCGATGCCGCCGAGCCCAAACGCCCACCCGTACGGGTTGCCGGGCACCGAGGCCACCGCGCCCACGGCGTTGCCGATCGCGCCGAGCAGCCCGGCCCACTGGCTCGGCTGCGTCAGCTCGTAGCAGTCGTACTGGAGCGTGAGGTTGAACTGCGAGAGCTTCACCGCCGGGCTCTGCCCCCAGACCATGCCCTGGGCCGCCGAGAGC
>CAITLX010000148.1 GCA_903893335.1 uncultured delta proteobacterium
ACGCCGCGCACGCGAGCGCCGCGCCGCGGCGCCCCGCGCGCAGCGTCGCGGCGGCGCGATCGACCAGCGCGATGGCGGCGAGCAGCCACACGAGCAGCAGGGTGCGCTCGGGGTGGTGCGTCGGCGCGCCCCCACCCGCCGCGCCGAGGGCGAGGAACCCGACGAGCGCCAGGGTGGCGAGCGCGGGCACGCGCAGCGGGCGGGCGCTCCCCGAGGGCAGCCTGTGCGACGCGAGCCAGGCGACCGCGAGCGCGAAGAGCGGCGGCGCGGCGCCGGACGCGAGCGCGCCGAGGTAGACGCGCGCCGTCGCGGCGGGGCCCCCGAGGGCGGCCCGGTACGCGGCGACGCGCGCGAGGAAGTGCAGCGCGTCGCCGTGCGCGACGCGGTTCCACGCGAGCCACGCGAGCGGCCCCGCGAGCGCGAGCGCGGACGCGGCGAGGCGTGGGCCGAGCGGGCGCGCGCGCCGCGCGAGCAGCGCGACGGCCACGACCAGCGCGACGGGCCAGGCCTCGTAGCGCGCAAGCGTGGCCGGAACGACCAGCGCCGCGGCGACCCACTCGGCCCCCGGCGTCGCGGCGAGGGCGAGCGCGGCCACCCCGAGCACGGCGACGGGCCACTCGGGCACGATCATCGCGCCGAGCACGGCCGACGGGGGCACGAGCACCACGGCCGCCCCCGCCGCGAGCGCGCGGCGCGGGCCGAGCCCCGCACGGCGCAGCGCGTAGAAGAGGACGACCGCGAGCGCGGCGGCGAGCGCGGTGGAGGTCGTCTGCGCGACCTCGAACGACGCGCCCGACAGGCGCATGGCCGCGCCGTGCAGCCAGAAGGGCGCGGGCAGCCAGCTCGTGCCGCTCGGGTCGAGGCGCGGGCGCTCGGCGAAGCGCTCGGCGATGACGACGCGCGCCCAGTCGTCGTCCGACACGGCGCGCGCGCCCGCCGCGTGCAGGGCGGCCGAGACGAGCACGCGCAGCGCCACGAGGAGCGCGGCGAAGCGAGCGTCGACGCGGCGGAACCCGTTCACGGCGGCGCCACGATACGCTTTGACCGCGCGGCCCCGCACGACCAATGTGCGCGCCGCGTGCCGCCGTTCGTGCTCCCGTTCGAGAAGCCCTTCGTCGAGCTGCTCACGCGCGTGCGCGAGCTGCGCGTGCTCGCTGCCGGCGACCCGAAGCTGCTCGGCGAGCTCGCGCGCCTCGAGGAGAAGACCGCGCAGGTCGCCCGCGACGCGTACCGCGAGCTGTCGCCGATGCAGAAGCTGCAGATCGCGCGCCACCCCGAGCGCCCCTACACGCTCGACTACGCGGCGCGGCTGCTCGACGACTGGGTCGAGCTGCACGGCGACCGGCGCTTCGGCGACGACGCCGCGGTGGTCGCCGGCCTGGGCCGCTACCACGGTCGCAGCGTGGTCGTCGTGGGCCACCAGCGAGGGCGCGACGCCGACGAGAACGCGCGCCGCAACCTCGGGATGCCGCACCCGGAGGGCTACCGCAAGGCGGTGCGCGCCTTCGACCTCGCCGACCGCATGGGCCTGCCCATCCTCACCTTCGTCGACACCCCGGGCGCCTTCCCGGGCATCGCCGCCGAGGAGCGCGGGCAGAGCGAGGCGATCGCGGGCTCGCTCGCCGCGATGTCGCGCGTACGGGTGCCGGTCGTCGCGACGATCGTCGGCGAGGGGGGCTCGGGCGGGGCGCTCGCGTTCGCCGTGGCCAACCGCGTGCTCGTGCTCGAGTTCGGCTGCTACACCGTGATCTCCCCCGAGGGTTGCGCGGCGATCCTCTGGCGCGACGCGGCGCGCGCCCCCGAGGCCGCCGAGCGCCTGAAGATGACCGCGCCCGACCTGCTGCGGCTCGGCATCGTCGACGAGGTCGTCGCCGAGCCAGCCGGCGGCGCGCACCACGACCACGACGAGGCGGCCCGGCGGCTCGATCGCGCCCTGTCGGCCGCCCTCGCCTCGCTCGACAGCCTCTCGCCGGCGGCGCTGGCCGACGACCGCTACCGCCGTTTCCGCGCGTTCGGGGCGCTGGTCGCATGAGTCGGCACGAAACGGGGACCCTGCCCCGAAATTGGGTAAGGTAGCGACGTGGTCGGCCGCCGACGCGCACTCCTCGTCCCCGTGCTCGCAGCCCTGTCGGGCGCGTGCCGCGTCTACGACTCGTCGTTGCTGCTGCCCGGCGACGCCGGCGCCACGCCGTCCGACGCGAGCAC
>CAITLX010000149.1 GCA_903893335.1 uncultured delta proteobacterium
GCTCGGCGAGCCGGTCGAGCGTGGCCTCGGCCTCGGCGCGTCGCCCCGCGACGAGGTGCAGCCGCGCGAGCGTCCAGAGCGGCGGCGCGAGCTCGGTGTCGCGCTCGGCCCCCTCGAGCGCGGCGCGCGCCTCGTCGGTGAAGCCGCGCGCGAGCGCGAGCGCGGCGAGCTGACCCACCGCCGCGACGTCGCGCGGCCAGCGCGCGTGGTGCTCGCGGGCGAGCGCGTGCGCCTCGGCGAGGCGGTCGTCGGCCTCGAGCAGGTGCACCCGCTCGCGCGCCACGAAGGCGTCGCCCGGGGCGAGCCGCTCGGCGCGATCGAGCAGCGCCTCGGCCGTCGTCACGTCGCGCAGGCGCGCGGCGGCGTGCGCGCGCGTCGCGAGCCAGCGCGCGAGCGGCATCGGCTCGTCGGGCTCGACCTCGCGGGCGAGGCGCAGCCAGGCAGCGTGCGGCCCGCGGTGGTCCATCGCCCAGAACGCCGCCCGCACCCGCGCGCGTGGCTCGCCCGGCGTGCGCCGCAGGGCCGCGAGCACCAGCCGATCGGCCTCGGCAGGCGCGCCGAGCAGGTGGTGCAGCCGCGCGGCGATGAGCCGCGCGCGCCCCTCGCTCCAGCGGGCCAAAGGCGCGAGCGTCGCGGTGGCTGCGAGCGCGGCGAGCGGGCGCCCGTCGTCGCAGAGCGCGTCGACGAGGTCCACGTCCGCTTCTGTCGGCTGCGCGCGGGGCGTCTCGTCGTGCGGCACGTCGCGGCCGACGGTAGCGTGGACGGGCGTCCTCTGGTAGGTCGGGAGGCATGCGACGCCCCTCGTTCTCTGCCGTCGCGGCGCTCGTCTTCGCGACGTCGCTCTCGCTCGGTTGCCGGTCGGCGGGGCCCTACGGCCACGCGTCCCTCTACGCGCCCCTCGAGGGCGAGGCGCGCGCCACCGCGGGCGTCACCGAGTACGACCCGGTCATGGTCCAGCGCTTCCCCGAGCAGTGGCGCGCGAAGCCCGTCAGCCTCTTCGCGGTCGTGACCAACCGCGGCACCGGGCCCGGCGGCGCGCCCTACCTCGCGCTCAGCCTCCGGGTGCTCGAGCCTCGCAACAAGTGCGCGGGAGGCGAGGAGGAGAGCTGCCGCGTCACGGTCAGCGACCGCGAGCACGGCAAGCTGCACGCGCTCGTGCGCCTCTCGGCCGACGACGACATCGGCGAGAAGAGCGTCAACACCGGCTCGCTGGTGCGCATCGTCGGCAAGATCGGCGAGGAGCCCGACCCCGCCGACGGCACGCCGATCGTCTCGGCGACCTTCGTGCGCCACTGGCCGCGCGGCAGCTACGTCACCTCGCGCGCCGCGGCGCACATGCTCCGCTGATCCGACGCTCCGATCGTGACCGCGCTGCTCCGCTGATCCGATCGGACGCGCGCGTCAGCGTCGGCGCTCGAAGCGACCGTCGCCGGTCGTCGCGAGCACGACGTCGCCGTCGCGCGCCGTGACGAAGAGGCGATCGCTCGTCGCGACCTGGTGCCAGTGGTCGGCGTGCGCGGGGGTGCACGACACCTGTCCGTCGAAGACGGCGAGGGCAGGCGCGGGCGCGCCGCCAAGCTGCGCGACGAGCCTCTCGACGACGCCCTGGCGCGGGTGGCAGTAGCCGAGGTTCGAGCCCTCCTGCGGGTGACCCGCCGACACGACGGCGTACGACGGCTGCGCGCGCGCGAGCCACGCGGCGCTCGACGAGGTGTCGCTGCCGTGGTGCGCGAC
>CAITLX010000150.1 GCA_903893335.1 uncultured delta proteobacterium
GGCCGCGCGCGCGACGCGCAGGCGGAGAGGCACAGCGCGAGCGCGAGGGGGGGCGGCCTCATGGAGAGCTCAGAACTGAAAGTACAGGAACGGCACGGGCTTGGCGCTCTCGGCCTCGCGCAGGACGACCGCCACGGCGAAGAGCGCGAGCGCGCGCGCCGGCGCGGGCATGCGCGTGCAGAGGTCGATCGCGCGGTCGTACCAGCGCGCGGGCAGCCAGTGCGGCGCGATGCCCGCCACGATCGCCAGCGCGATCGCCGCCGGCAGGTTGGCCGTCGAGGTCGAGCCCTCGCCGAGCTGACGCAGGACGGCGACGGCCTTGCCGAACGTCTCGGCGCGGAAGAACACCCACGCGAGGCAGGTGAAGTGGAACGTGGCCACGACGGCGAGCGCGTGCACCAGGGCGCTCCGCGGCGCCGCGCGCGGGGCGCGAAGCGCCGTCGCGACGCGCTCGACGACGAGGCCGAGCCCGTGCAGCGCGCCCCACACGACGAACGTCCAGCGCGCGCCGTGCCACAGGCCGCCGAGCAGCATCGTGATCATGACGTTGCGGCACGTGTGCAGCAGGCCGTCGCGCGAGCCGCCGAGCGGCACGTAGAGGTAGTCGCGCAGCCACGACGACAGCGAGATGTGCCAGCGCTGCCACAGCTCGCGGCAGCTCGCCGAGCGGTACGGGCGGTCGAAGTTCTCGGGGAAGCGGTAGCCGAGCAGCAGCGCGCTGCCGATCGCGATGTCGGTGTAGCCCGAGAAATCGCAGTAGATCTGCGCGGCGAAGCCGTAGATGGCGGCGCCGACCTCGACGCTGCTGTACTCGAACGGCCGGTCGAACACGCGGTCGACGAGGTTGCCCGCGAGGTAGTCGGCGACCACCATCTTCTTCAGCAGGCCGGTCGCGACGAGGAACAGCCCTCGCGCGACCATCGCGTCGGTGACCTCGGGGCGCCGCGCGAGCTGCGGGAGCATGTCGCGGGGCCGCACGATCGGCCCGGCCACCATGTGGGGGAAGAACGCGACGAACAGCAGGTAGCGCAGGTAGCTCGGGTGCGCGGGGATCTGCCGCCGGTAGACGTCGATGACGTAGCTCATCGACTCGAAGGTGAAGAACGAGATGCCCACCGGCAGCGTGACGCCGAGCAGGTGCGGGCTCGCGTCGACGCCCACGGCGCGCAGCAGCGCCGAGGCGGTCGAGATGCCGAAGTCGGCGTACTTGAAGAAGCCGAGCACGCCGAGGTTGACCGCCACCGTGACGGCGAGCCACGCGCGCCGTACGCCGGGGCGCGGCTCGCGCTCGAGCACCCGCGCGAGGAAGAAGTCGACCGAGGCCGAGCCGACGAGCAGCGGCAGGAAGCGCCAGTCCCAGCCCGCGTAGAACGCGAAGCTCGCGCCGAGCAGGAAGAGCAGGTGCAGCACGCGGAAGCGCGCGAGCGCGACGCTCGCGATCGCCACGAGCGCGAAGAACTTCGCGTAGGCGAGCGTGTTGAACAGCATCGGGCCCCCCTCCGAATACCGGAGCCGCCGCGGCGCTCCAAGCGGTAGAGTGCGCCTCCGCTCGTGGGCCTTTCGAAGTCGACCTCGACGTTCGCGTGGCTCGCGCTGCTGCTCGCGCTGCCCTACGCGACCCCGCGCCTCGCACGGCTGCGCCTGCTCGCGCCTCGCCCCCCCGAGGCGCCCGCTCCGGCCGCGGCCCCCGCGCCGTCTGCGCCGGCCCTCGGCGAGACGCGCCTCGCGACCGAGACGCGCGAGCGCCCCGAGCTCGCGCAGCCTGCCGCCGAGGCGCTACCCGCCGCCGCGCCGATGCTCGCCGAGAAGCTCCCCCCGCGCCCCATCGAGGACCCTTCGGGCCACGCGCTCGACGGCTTCTACGCGTCGCTCGACGCGACCGACCGCAAGGTGCCCGGAGCGGTGTCGCGCATCACCTACTTCGGCGACTCGCTGCTCGTGACCGACTGGGTGACGGGCACGCTGCGGCGCAAGCTCCACGAGCGCTTCGGCGACGCGGGCCACGGCTTCCTGCTGCTGGCGGCGGGCTGGCCGGGCTACTTCCACAACGACGTCTCGCACACCGCGTCGTCCGGCTGGACGCTGTCGCGCGTCGTCGGGCCGCGCGCCGACGACGGCCTCTACGGCCTCGGCGGCGTGTCGTTCCGCGGGGGGCCGGGGACGTGGGCGCGCTTCGGCACGGCCAAGCGCGGCGCGCTCGGGCTGCGCGCGTCGCGCTTCGGCGTCTCGTACCTCGCGCAGCCCGGCGGCGGCTCGATCGAGGTGCTCGTCGATGGCGCGCCCACAGGCTCGATCGACACCGCCGCCGACGCGAAGGCGCTCGCTTCGCACGTCGTGGAGGTCGACGACGCGCCGCACGCGTTCGAGCTTCGCCCCAAGGGGCCCGTGCGCGCGTTCGGCGTTTGGCTCGAGCGTGACGCGCCAGGGGTGGTGCTCGACGCCATCGGCATCCTCGGCGCCCGCATGCGAGCGCTCGACGAGAGCGACGACGCGCACTACGCCGAGGCGCTGCGCGCGCGCGCGCCGAGCCTGGTCGTCTACGAGTTCGGCATCAACGAGGCCGAGGA
>CAITLX010000151.1 GCA_903893335.1 uncultured delta proteobacterium
CGCCGTCGCGATCACGACCGCGACGAAGCCGACGAGCAACGCCGCCTGCCCCTCGGAGGTGGAGATGCGCGGCGCGCGCCGTGTCGTCGGAAGCTGCGCGACCCACACGCTGGCCGCCACGAGCAGCGCCGTCACCCCGGCGACCGCGGCCCACGCGGCGACGCTGGCACGCCGCACCGCCTCGGCCTGGGTCCGAGCGCGCTCGCCGTCGGCCTCTCGCCCCTGCCGCTCGCTCGTGGCGCGCGCAGCCTGCTGCTCGCGCTCGTGCTCGCGTCGCCCGGCGTCGTCGAGCGACTCGCGCTCGCTCCGCTCGTGCGCCTGTCGCTTGCGCTTCGCGGTCGCGTCGAGCCGCGCCTGGTCGGCGCGCGAAGGCCCCTCGAACCGCACGAACCAGGGCGCCATCGTCTTCGCGGGGTGCAGCCGCCGCCAGAGATCGTCCGGGATGTAGACGTCGGTCTTGCAGTACCCGCAGGCGACGACGCGCTTCGCGTCGGCGTCGAGGTGCAGCGCGCCGCCGCATTGCGGACAGGGCAGCGCGATCGCGCGCGGTGCATTTGGCGCCGGCGCCGCTGCCCCGGTCCCAGGCGCGGCGTCGGCGTCCGACGCGACCACCTGACGGGCGGAGGCCACGCGCCCCCGCAGCCAGCCCGGTGCCGGGTACGAGGCCCACGCGTCGCCACACGACGGGCAGTGGAGCGTCACGGCCGCGTCGGCGGCCTCCGCCTCGAGCGCGAGGGGCGCCTGGCACCGCTCGCAGCTTGGCTCGGCGCGCCGCATCGTCACGTGCATCTGTACGCCGGCGACGAGGTGCGACTCGGCGCGCGCTTCGCCGGGGCGTAACTCAGGGAGGGCGTCGTCGAGCCCCGCCAGAAGCTGCGCGAAGAGCTTCTGCGGAAGGTCGAAATCGCCCGAGCAGGCCGCGCAGTGCGCCTGCTCGACGGGCGCGTTGACCGGAACGGGCTGACCACACCTGGGGCAATCGACGCGAAGCTCGAAGCTGCCGAAGCGCGAGGTCATCGTTCGCTGATACCGAACGGCGCGTCGCCGAACAAGCGACGACGGGCAGAAAGAGGCGGATGCACAGCGCGAATCGTCTCTGGCGCGCACGCGACCACCGGGCCACGGGCGGCTGCGGTGACGGGTCTACCCCCCCCATTGGGCGCGCACTCCAGCTTCTGGCCCGCAACGTCGAAAACTGTGCGACCATCGAAGCGTCAGGGGGGATGGAGGAGCGTCGCTGGCGACGCGCGACTGCGGCGATGCCGCTTCCATCCGTGGGGGGGGTAGCGACATGACTGTGCTGAACGATCTCGAACGCCGTGCGCCTACGGCGTTCCTCCCCGCCGAGCGGGGCTCGGCGGCCGAGCTCGCGAGGCAGATCGACCTCGTGCGCTCGTCGCCGATGGTGCGCCTCCTGCTCGACGCGTCGATGGGCTTCGCCATCGTCCTCAATCGTCACCGGCAGGTCGTCCACGTCAACCACGCGTTCCAGGCGTACATGGACACCCACGGCCTCGTGCTCGCTTCCGGCCAGCGCGTGGGCGAGCTGCTCCATTGCGTGAACTCCGACGAGAGCGACGGCGGCTGCGGCACGACCGAGGCCTGCACCTACTGCGGCGTGGGTCGCTCGACCCCCTTCGCGCGGCAAGGCGCGCGCGGCGCCTACGAGTGTCGCATCCAGACGAGCGAGGTCGGCAACGACCTCGATCTGCTCATCCGCACCACGCCGCTCGAGATCGAGGACGAAGCATTCCTCGTGCTCGCGGCGACCGACATCAGCCACGAGAAGCGTCGGCGCGCGCTCGAGCACATCTTCTTCCACGACGTGATGAACACAGCCGGTGGCATCCACGGGCTGGCCGAGATCGTCAACCGGGCGCCGCCCGACGTGGCCGCGGCGAGATACCTGCCGATGCTCTCGGTCGCGTCGCGCGTGCTGATCGACGAGCTTGCGTCGCAGCGCGACCTCGCCGCGGCCGAGGCTGGCGACCTGCGTGCGTCACCGCGGCGCTTCTCGACGCGAGCGCTGCTGCACAACCTCGTCGACGTCTGCGAGCACCGCGAGGTCGCAGCGGAGCGCACGCTCGCCATCACCGAGACGCGCGACGACGTGCCGATCGTGAGCGACCGCGTGCTGCTCTTGCGCGTGCTCGCCAACCTCGTGACCAACGCCCTCGAGGCCGAGCCGGTCGGGGCGGCCGTGACGGTCTCGTGCTCGCTCGAAGGCGACCGCGTCCACTTCTCGGTCCACAATCCGACGGTCATGTCACGCGCGGTGCAGCTGCAGCTGTTCCAGCGGTCGTTCTCGACCAAGGGCGCGGGCCGAGGGCTCGGCACCTACAGCATTCGCCTGCTCACCGAGCGCTATCTGGGAGGCTCCGTACGCTTCGAGTCCACGGTCGAGGCCGGCACGACCTTCACCATCGACCTGCCGCTCGAGCTCGCGCCAGGCGTGAACTGACGGGCGTGACAGCCCACGTAGGCTCGAGACGAGCCAGCCCCCCGCGAGGCGCCGCGCCATGCCCGGGGCGGCAGATGGCCGCCG
>CAITLX010000152.1 GCA_903893335.1 uncultured delta proteobacterium
CGAGCGCGCCGTCGTCGCCGAGCGCCGAGGCGCCGCCCCCCTCGAGCCAGGTCGTGAGCTCGGGCGGCACGGGCGCAGCGAGGCGCATCGGGCGCCGCGTGCCCGGGTGCGGCAGCTCGAGCGCCGCGGCGTGCAGCAACAGGCGCGGCGCGGGCGCTCCGTCGTAGAGGCGGTCGCCGCCGAGCCGCGCGCCGCTCGCGGCGATCTGCACGCGGATCTGGTGGGTGCGCCCCGTCTCGGGGCGAAGCTCGAGCAGCGAGCGCTCGCCGACGCGGCGCAGCACGCGAAAGCGCGTGACGGCCTCCTGCCCGAGGCGCCCCGTGACGACGCGCATGCGCCCGCCGTCGCCCGGCGCGAGGCGGTGGCGCAGCGTCCCCTCGCGCGCCGTCACCGGCCATCCGACGACCCCCGCGACGTACGTCTTCTTCGCGAGGCGCCCCTCGAAAGCGAGCGCGAGCCCGGCGTTCGCCTCGCGCCTGCGCGCGAACACGAGCACGCCCGAGGTGTCGCGGTCGAGGCGCTGGTGGATGCCGAGGTAGACGCGCTCGGCCGGCACGCCGTCGCGCTCCTCGTACATGCGCGTCAGCCGCGTGACCATGTCGTCGCGGCGCTCGGCGTCGGGCGCGTGCGTCGAGGCGAACGGCGGCTTGTCGACGGCGACGAGGTCGTCGTCCTCGTACAGGATGCGCGAGGGGGGAAACGCGGGCCAGAGCGAGCGGAGCGACACGGGAGCGCCACTCTGGCACGGGACGCCCGCGGGCGCGCGCGCCGCGGGCTAGATCCACCCTTTTCGCGCGAGCCACGCCTTCACCGCCTGCGTGAGGGCGAAGTACGACGCGACCAGCAGCGCGAGCACCGGCCAGTAGAGCGTGGGCAGCCGCGCGAAGCCGAGCGTCGGCCCGAGCGGCGAGAGCGGCAGCGCGAGCCCGACGAGCACCACCGCCGCGCCGCTGACGAGCAGCGGCCAGCTCGCGCGGCTCTGCACGAAGGGGAGCTTGCGCGTGCGGATGACGTGGATGACGAGCGTCTGGGTCACGAGCGACTCGACGAACCAACCCGTCTGGAACGTCGCGGCGTCGGCCACCGTGCGGCACCCGAAGACGAACCACATCGCGCCGAACGTCGCGTAGTCGAAGATCGAGCTGATGGGCCCGAACAGCACGATGAAGCGCCGGATCTCGTCGATGGCCCAGGGGCGCGGGCGGGCGACCTGCTCGGCGTCGACCTCGTCGGTCGGGATGGCGACCTGCGAGAAGTCGTACAGCAGGTTGTTCGCGAGGATCTGCAAGGGCGCCATCGGCACGAAGGGGAGGAACGCGCTCGCGCCGATGACGCTGAGCATGTTGCCGAAGTTCGAGCTCGCCCCCATGCGCACGTACTTGAGGATGTTCGCGAAGACCTTGCGCCCCTCGCGCACGCCCTCCTCGAGCACCATCAGGTTCTTCTCGAGCAGGACGATGTCGGCCGACTCCTTGGCGATGTCGACGGCCGAGTCGACCGAGATGCCCACGTCGGCGGCGCGCAGCGCCGGAGCGTCGTTGATGCCGTCGCCGAGGAACCCGACGACGTGCCCCGCCGCGCGCAGCGTCTCGACGATGCGCTTCTTGTGCGCGGGCGACAGGTGCGCGAACACCACGTGCCGCTCGGCGGCCAGGGCGAGCTCCGCGTCGCTCATCGCGTCGATCGCGGTGCCGACCAGCGCCTCGTCCGCCTCGAGCCCCACGTCGCGGCACACCTTGCGCGACACCAGCTCGTTGTCGCCCGTGAGGATCTTGACGCGGACGCCGCCGGCGGCGAGCGCGGCGAGCGCGGGGCGCGCCGAGTCCTTCGGAGGGTCGAGGAACGCGACGTAGCCCTTGAGCACCAGCCCCTGCTCATCGTCGCGCGTGCAGGTCGTCTGCGCGCCGATCTCCTTGGACGCCACGGCGAGCACGCGGAAGCCGTCCCCGGCGAGGCGCCGGTACGCGGCGCGGATCTCGGAGGCCAGCGCGGGCTCGACCGGCAGCGTCTCGCCAGCGCGCTCGAAGTGCGTGCAGCGCGCGAGCACCGCGTCGACGTCCCCCTTGGTGAGGACGCGGTGCGCGCCGTCCTGCGAGCGGATCGCGACGGACATCATCTTGCGCGAGAAGTCGAACGGGATCTCGTCGAGCTTCTGGTAGGGCGTCTCGGAGACGTGCGCGTGCAGGTGCGCGTGCGCGAGCGTCGCGCGGTCGAGCACGTTGCGCAGCCCCGTCTGGTAGTGGCTGACGAGGAACGCGGCGAGCAGCACCGCCTCGCTCTCCTCGCCCGCGACGTCGCAGTGGTACTGGAGGATGACGCGATCGAGCGTGAGCGTCCCGGTCTTGTCCGTGCAGAGCACGTCCATCGCGCCGAGGTTCTGGATGGCGTCGAGGCGCTTGACGATGACCTTCTTCTTCGACATCTCGAGCGCGCCGCGCGAGAGGCACACCGACACGATCATCGGCAGCATCTCGGGGGTCAGGCCGACCGCGACGGCGAGCGCGAAGAAGAACGCCCCCTTCCAGTCGTGCTTGGTCAGCCCGTTGACGACGAACACGACCGGCACGAGCACGCCGATGATGCGGATCATCAGCCAGGTGAAGCGGTCGATGCCGCGGTCGAAGCTCGTCGCGACCGCGGGCTCGCCGAGGCTCTCGGCCATCGTGCCGAGGTAGGTCCGCGCGCCGGTCTCGACCACGACGGCGGTGCCGGTGCCGCTCGCGACGCTGGTGCCGAGGAAGCAGAGGTCCGAGAGGTCGAGCGGCGCGCGATCGGGCGCGAGGTCGACGACGTCGTACTTCTCGACCGGCAGCGACTCGCCCGTCAGCGTCCCCTGCGCGACGAAGAGGTCCTTGCTCGACAGCAGCCGCACGTCGCCGGGGATCATGTCCCCCGCCGCAAGCTCCACGACGTCGCCCGGCACCAGATCGCGCAGCGGGCGCTCGACCGCCGCGCCGTCGCGCAGCACCGTCGCGGTCACGCGGATCATCGCCTCGAGCGCCGCGGCGGCGGCGCTGGCGCGCGACTCCTGCACGAAGCGCAGCGCGACGCCGAGCACGATCATGACGAGCATCACGACCGCCGCGCGCGCGTCGCCCGTCGCCGCCGAGACGACGGCGAGCACGAACAGCAGCGCGACCAGCGGGTTGGTCGCGGCGCCGAGCAGCGCCCGCCAGCGCGAGCGGCGCTGGGACGCCTCCACCTGGTTGGGGCCATGCTCCGCGAGGCGCGCGGCGGCCTCCGCCGAGGTCAGCCCCCGCGGCGTCGTCGCGAGGGTGGCGAGCACCGCGCCGTGGTCGTCCCGCGCCGCTCGCAGCAGCGCCGGCGAGAGGCGGATGGTGGCGGGGCGGGGTGCTGGGCTCATGCGGACGGCCGGGGACGACCGCGCCGCGCGTCCGGGGGGCGGCCTTTCGAGCGCGATCATGCCTGGCGGCTCGGAGCCTGTCGACGCGGCGGCCACGAGCGGCTCGCCGGCGCCCGAGCCGGGCGGCACGAGCAAGTCGGCAGTATCGGCATTTACAGCCGAAGGGCCGAACGACACATCCTTGAAACAATCCATCGATACGGTACAACCCGCCAGCGATGCTCGAGCACGCCTCTCCCCAGTCGGTCCCGCCGACGGACCGCGCCTCCGCGGCCGCGCGGACGCTGCTCGTCTTCACCGTCGCGCAGCAGCGCTACGCGCTCGGTGCCGACGACGTGGTCGAGATCCTGCGCGCCGTCGCCATCGCGCGGCTCCCCTCGGCGCCGCCTGCGGTCGAGGGGCTCGTCAACGTGCGCGGCGCGCTCGTCGCGGTGCTCGACGTGCGGGTGCGATTCGGCCTGCCGGCCAAGCCGGTCGAGCCGAGCGACCGCTTCGTGCTCGCGCGCTCGCGCGGCCGGGTCGTCGCGCTGCGCGTCGACGAGGTGCACGAGCTCGCCGAGGTGCCGGTCGCCGACCTCGACTCGACGCGCGACGTCGTCCCGGCGGCGGCTCACGTCGCGGGCGTCGCGAAGCTCCCCGACGGCCTCGTCTACCTCTACGATCTCCCCGCCTTCCTCTCGCACGCCGACTTCGTGGCGCTCGACGCCGCCGTCGGCGCAGGGGGGGCGACGTGAGCGCCGCCGCCCACCACGCCCCGACCGAGGGGCTGCTCGACGGCCTCGCGGGGCTGCTCGCCGCCCACACGGGCGTGCACCGCCCGCACGCCAGCGCGCTCGGCCTGCTCTCGCACGCGCGCCGCGCGATGGCGGGGCGTGGCCTGACCGACCCGCGCGCCTACCTCGAGCTGCTGCGCGCCGACGCGGCGGCGCTCGACGAGCTGGTCGCCGACTACGTCATCGGCGAGACCTACTTCCTGCGCGACCCGGCGCAGTGGGACGCCGTCCGCAGCGTGGTGCTGCCCGATCTGCTCGGGCGACGCCCCGAGGGCCACGAGCTGCGCGCCTGGAGCGCCGGCTGCGCGACCGGCGAGGAGGCCTACACCCTCGCCATCGTGCTCGACGAGGCGCACCTCGGCGCGCGCTCGCGCATCCTCGCCACCGACGTGTCGCGCGCCTCGCTCGCGCGCGCGGCCCACGCGACCTACGGGCGCTGGTCGCTGCGCGGGGTGCCGCGCTCGGTGGTCGCGCGGCACTTCGTCCCGCAGGGCGATCGCGTCGTGCTGCGCGAGCACCTGCGCGCCCGCGTCGAGCTCCGCCCCCACAACCTGGTGCGCGACGCCTACCCGTGCCGGCGCCTCGGCGCGCACGACCTCGACCTCATCGTGTGCCGCAACGTGCTCATCTACTTCGACGCGCACGACATCCGGCACGTCACGCGCAAGCTCGTCGACTCGCTCGCCCCGGGAGGCTGGCTCGTGCTCGGCGCCTGCGACACGCCCCCCGCGAGCGATCTGCCGCTCGAGTCGTTCGTCACCCCCGGCGGGCTGATCTACCGGCGCACCGACGCGGCGCACGAGCCCGCCGAGAGCTCGCGCGTCCAGCGCCTCCCCCGATCGGGCACCCGGGTAGCGGTCGGGCGCGCGTTCGCGCCGGTCGCTGCGCCGCCTACCGCGTTCGAGCCTGTCGCTTCGCCCGCTGCGTGGCTCGAGCCCGTCGCGGCGCCGTCGGCCGCGTTCCAGCCAGTCCCAGCGCCTGCGGCTCCCGCCACCCAGGTGGCCGACGTGGCGAGCGACGCCGCCCCGCCTCCGGCATCGGCGACGCTCGCGACCACGCCCGACTCCGCTCGGCCGGCGCACGCCGACACGCTCGACGCCGCGCGCGCGGCGCTCGCGCAGGGCGAGCCCGAGCGGGCCATCGCGCTCGCGGGCAAGCTGCCGCACGTACCCGAGGCCGCCGTGCTCTGCGTGCGCGCCACGGCCAACCACGCGGGCAGCGCCGACGCCATCGCCACCTGCGCCCTCGCGCTCGACGCGCACCCCACCTGCGCGGAGCTCTGGTTCTTGCGCGGCGTGCTCCAGCTCGACCAGGGGGACGCCGGCGCAGCGCACGACGCGCTCTCGCGCGTGCTCTACCTCGACCGCTCCGTGCCGCTCGCCCACTTCGCGCTCGGCCTCGTGCACCTCGTGCGCGGCCAGGTCGGGGCTGCGCGCAAGGCCTACGCCCGGGCGCGCGACCTCGCCGCCGCGGCGCCGGCCGACGCCCCGCTCGCGTTCGGCGAGGGGGAGCTCTCGGGGGGGCTGCGCGAGTCCGCCGAGGCCGAGCTCGCTCTGCTCGGCCCCGACCCGGAGGTCGCATGAGCCGCCCCACGCGCAGCCGCGAGCCGCGGGCGACGGTGACGACCACCGAGTCGAGCGACGCCGCAGCCGACCGCGCGCTGCTCACCGAGCGCGCGGCAGCTCTCGCGGTGGCCGGTGGGCGCTCGGGCGCGGCGCGCAACGTCGTGCAGGTGGCGGCGTTCACGCTCGCCAGCGAGCGGTACGCGGTCGAGGTCGGCTTCGTGCGCGAGGTCGTGCGCCTCGCCGAGCTCACGCTGGTGCCGGGCACCCCCGACTTCGTGATGGGGCTCACCACCCTGCGCGGCGAGGTGCTCGCCATCTTCGACCTGCGCCGCCTGCTCGGCGTCCCGGTCCGCGGCGTGACCGACCTCTCGCGCGTCGTCGTGCTCGGCGCCGAGCGCGCCGAGTTCGGCGTGCTCGCCGACACCATCATCGGCCTGGTCGACCTCGACGTCGGCGAGGTGCTCGAGCCCGCCGCGAGCCTGGTCGGCCGCGGCAGGTCGCTCGTGCGCGGCGTCACGCGCGACGCCCTGGTGCTGCTCGACGGAGCGGCGCTGCTGGGCGATTCCAGTCTCTACATCGAACAACGCACGGAAACGGCGACGTAGGCGGAGCGAACACCATGGCGACGAACCAAGTCTCGAAGGCGCGCACTTCCCGGGTGGCGAAGGGCAATGGACAGGCCGCGGCCAAGAGCGACGGAGAGCAGCTCCGCGACGCGCGCGCACGGCGGGTCACGCTCGACGACACGCTCGCCGACTCCATCCGGCAGCTCGCGTCGGCGACGTCCGAGCTGATGGCCGCCGCCGTGCAGCAGAGCTCCGGCGCGCAGGAGCAGGCCGCCGCCGTCGCCGAGACGGTCGCCACCGCCGAACAGGTCGCGCAGACCACCGAGGAGAGCGCGCGGCGGGCGCGCACCGTGGCCGAGGCCTCGCAGCGGTCGCTCGCGGTCACGACCGACGGCAAGCGCGTCGTCGACGAGACCATCGCCGCGATGCGCGGCGTGCAGACGCAGGTCGACG
>CAITLX010000153.1 GCA_903893335.1 uncultured delta proteobacterium
CGCGGTTCGAGGTCACGCCCGGCGTCCGCGTCGACGCGTTCCGCTCGGGCGGCACGACGGCGCTCTCGGTCGACCCGCGGCTCGCGACCCAGACGTTCGTCACCGACCGCGTCCGCGTGCTGCAAGCGTTCGGCCTCGCGCACCAGCCGCCGTCGTTCCTCGTCGCCGTGCCCGGCCTCACGCCTGGCTCGCTCGCCAACGGCCTCCAGTCGTCGGTGCAGACCAGCCTCGGGGTCGAGGCCGACCTGCCCGCCTCGACGACCGCGAGCCTCACGGCGTTCGGCGACTGGTTCTACGACATGACCGACGCGCTCGGCACCGGTTCGAGCGGCGGCGGCCAGAACCGCGGGCTGGTCGACACGCGCAGCACCGGCCGGGCGTACGGCCTCGAGCTCTACGTGCGCCGCCGGCTCACGCAGCGGCTCGGCGGGTTCCTCTCGTACACGCTCTCGCGCTCGACGCGCACGCTCGACGGCGTCACGTTCCCCGCGTCGTTCGATCGCACGCACGTGCTCAACGCGGCGCTCGCCTTCGACCTCGGCCGCGCGTGGCGCGCAGGCACGCGCGTCACGCTCTACACCGGCGCGCCCACGAAGGCGGCCACCTCGGACTCGCCGACGACGACCACGACCGCGACCTCGAACGTCAGCGACCCCGCGCGCGACCCGCTCTTCTACCGCATCGACGTGCGGCTCGAGAAGCGCTGGCAGCTCGCGCCGACCGCGTGGCTCTCGTTCGTCGCCGAGATGCTCAACGCGACCTTGCACAAGGAGATCGTGAGCGGCCAGGAGATCGGCCCCGTCTCCATCCCGAGCCTCGGGCTCGAAGGAGGCTTCTGATGCGCTCGATCGTGCTGCTCGCCCTCGCCGCTCCCACCCTCGCCGGCTGCCTGCCCGGTGACACGCGCCCCGAGCCGGCCGCGGTGGACGTGACCGCCGAGCCGAGCGCCGCGCAGGCCGACGGCTTCGACGCCGTCGACGGCTGGCACGTCGCGTTCGACCGCGTGCTCGCCGGCGTCGGACACGTGCAGCTCGAGGGGGGCGCCTGCACCAGCTACGCGAACGCGCGCTACGATCGCCTGCTCGACCTCACCGACGCGGGGCGGCAGAAGGTCTCGCAGGTGTTCGCGCTCGGCTCGTGCGACCTCCGCTTCCGCTCCGCGGCCCCCGGAGAGCTCGTGCTGCTCGGCGCGGGCGTCACCGCCGACGATCTCGCGCTCGTGCGCTCCGAGGGGGGCGATGCCTTCGTGCCGTCGGGGCCCATCGTCAGCTGGTTCGTCGGGCACGCGTCGCGCCAGGGCGTCGAGGTGCGCTTCTCGTGGGCGTTCCGGCAGGTGTTCGACATCCACGACTGCCTCGCCCCGGGAGACGCCGGCCAGGCGCTCGCCCTCGAGCTCGGAGGCGGCGCCACGGTCGCGGCGCCGCTCGTGCTGCACGGCGAGAAGCTCTTTCGCGACGACCCGGAGGACGACGCGGCGCCGCTTCGCTTCCAGGCGTACGCGTCGGCCGACGCCGACGGCGACGGCGCGGTCACGCTCGACGAGCTCGCGAAGGTCTACCCGCCCGACGCGCACGAGCTCGACGCCGGGCTGCTCGACGCCTCGCCGGTCCCTCCCGCGTCCGACGCGGGGGCCGGCGGCGGCTCGGGGGGGCACCGCGAGACGCTCGCCGAGCGCCTGTACCAGCGCCTCGCGCCGGGCACCTGGCGGCTGGGCGACAGCCCCTGGTGCCGCGCCGACGCGCATTGACCGCCGAGGCGGCGCCTCGCCACGTCGGTCGCCATTGACCGCGCGGCGGGCCTGGGGCTCCCTGCGGGGCGCATGCCCCACGCCCACCTTCGCCCCATTCATGCGGTCGCCCAGGACCTCGGCGTCGCCGACGCGCTCGTCTACCCGTGGGGGCGCAACCGCGCCAAGATCGACCTCGCCGCGCTCGCGGGCAACCGGCCGCCCGGCCGGCTCGTGCTCGTCAGCGCGATCACCCCGACGCCCGCCGGCGAGGGCAAGACGACGACCTCGGTCGCGCTCGCGATGGGGCTCTGCCGCCGAGGTCGCCGCGCGGTCGCCGCGCTGCGCGAGCCCTCGCTCGGCCCGGTGTTCGGCTCGAAGGGGGGCGGCACCGGCGGCGGCCTCGCGACGCTCGAGCCCGCCGACGACATCAACCTGCATTTCACGGGCGATCTGCACGCGATCACGAGCGCCCACAACCTGCTCGCGGCGCTCGTGGACAACGTCGCGCACTTCCGCGACCCCTTCCCGATCGACGCCCGCACCATCCGCTGGCGCCGCGCGCTCGACATGAACGATCGCTTCCTGCGCGACGTCATCGTGGGCCTCGGCGGCAAGCCCAACGGCGTCCCGCGCCAGACCGGGTTCGACATCACCGCGGCCAGCGAGGTCATGGCGATCCTCTGCCTGGCGACCGACCTCGCCGACCTCGAGCGCCGCCTCGCGCGCATCGTCGTCGCCCAGCGCGACGACGGCAGCCCGGTGCGCGCGGGCGACATCGCGGCGCCCGCGGCGATGACCGCGCTGCTGCGCGACGCGCTCATGCCCAACCTCGTGCAGACGCGCGAGGGGGGCCCCGCGCTGGTGCACGGCGGCCCGTTCGCCAACATCGCGCATGGCTGCAACTCGATCGTCGCGACGCGCATGGCGCTCGCGTACGGCGAGGACGTCGTCACCGAGGCCGGCTTCGGGTTCGATCTGGGCGCCGAGAAGTTCCTCGACATCAAGTGCCGCACCGCGGGGCTCTGGCCGCGCGGCGTCGTGCTCGTCGCCACGCTGCGCGCGCTCAAGCTGCACGGCGGCGTTCCGCTCGCGAACGTGGCCGAGCCCAACGCGGGCGCGCTCGTGCGCGGGTTCGACCAGCTGGGCAAGCACCTCGAGTCGATCGCGTTCTACGGGCTGCCCGCGGTGGTGAGCCTCAACCGCTTCCCGCAGGACACCGACGCCGAGATCGCCGAGCTGCGCGCCTACTGCCGCACGCACGGCGCCGAGCTCGCCCTGTGCGACGGCTTCGCCCAGGGGGGCGCAGGCTCGCTCGAGCTCGCCGACCAGGTGCGCTCGATGCTCGACGCCACCGACGCCGCGCCGCCGCAGCCGAAGTACGCGTACGAGCTCGACGACACGCCCGAGGAGAAGATCCGCAGCATCGTGCGCAACGTGTACGGCGCCGACGACGTCGACTTCTCGCCCGGCGCGCGCCGCGATCTCGCGACGATCGCCGAGCTCGGCGGCGCCTCGTTGCCGGTGTGCATGGCCAAGACGCACCTCTCGCTCTCGGACGACCCCAAGAAGCTCGGCAGGCCGCGCGGCCACACCGTCGCGGTGCGCGAGGTCCGCCTGTCGGCGGGCGCTGGCTTCCTCGTCGCGCTCACCGGGACGATCGTGACGATGCCCGGGCTCCCGCGCGCGCCCGCGTCGCGCAACGTCGTCGTGCACGCCGACGGCAGGGTCACGGGCCTGATGCAGGGGACGTGACGGCGCACGCGCGCGCGCTCGGCTCGTGCGCCGCGCTCTGCGTGGGGTCGCTCGCCGCCTGCGCGCGACCCGCTCCACGACGCGCCGACGCGCCCCCCGCCAGCCAGCCGGCTGCCCTCTCCGCGCCCGGACCGCTCGCCGCTCGCGTGCTCGACCTGTCGAGGTTCCGCACGCCCGGCGCACCCCCCGCGCCGCTCGGGGACGCGACCGACGACGACCGCGCCCTCGCCCGCGCGCTCGCCGCGCTGGGCGACGGGGGCGGCACGATCGACGTGCCGCCCGGCGAGTACGAGCTTCACCGGAGCGTCGCGCTGCGTGGCTCGCCGCGCGCGCCGCTCCGCCTGCGCGGCAGCGGTCCCGCATCGGTCCTGCGCTTTCGCGTCCCCGACGCCGCGATCGTGGTGCACGACACCTCGGACGTCACCGTCGAGCACCTCGCGGTCACCGGCGCCGCCTCGCGCATGATCGTCGTCGACGCCGCCGCGCGCGTGCGCGTCGTCGGCTGCGACGTATCGGGGGGCACGGCCCTCGCAGCGCTCCACGAGGCAGCGGGCATCTGGGCCTCCGGCGTGCGCGATCTGCGCATCGAGGACAACCGCCTGACGGGCAACGGGAACGCCGAGGGGCACTTCGGCGCCGACATCCTCTTCTCCGGCTCGATGCACGACCACCCGACGTCGCTGGGGGTCCTCGTGCGCGGCAACGCCTGCACCTCGGTCACCGCCGCCGCGGGGATCTACCTGGCCAACACGGTCGGCGCCGAGGTCCTCGGCAACCTCGTGACGGGCGCGCGCACCGCGGGCGAGGCGCTCGGCTACGGCATCCTCGTCAGCCGCGCGACCCCCGACGCCACGTCGTCGGACAACGTCGTCGTCGGCAACGTCGTGGCGCACACCGAGGGCAGCGGCGTCTACGCGCGCGCCTCGACGCGCGCGCGCGTCGCGGGCAACGTCGTGTTCGACGTCGCGACGCGTCAGTCCGAGCGATGGCTCGTGGTCGCCGCCATCGCGCTCGACGGCGGCGAGGGGCACACGGTCACGGGCAACTTCGTGAGCGGCAGCGGTCACGCGGGCATCGGCTTCACCTCGACGGGCACCACGGTGGTCGGCAACCGAGTCGAGGGGGCGCTCGGCGCGGGCATCGCGCTGCGCGCCGCGTGCACAGGGAGCGTCGTGCGCGACAACGTCGTGACGCGCTCGGCGCGCGGCGTCGCCACCTTCGCCGGAGCCTCGCCCGCGGACGTCGAGGTGCGCGACAACCTCGACGAGTGAGCCCGGGCTCAAGGGCTCGCGCGGCGTGCCGTTCAGCAGGGCCACCGTGCGCGCCACGAGCCGACCCCCTCCGCCTCTCCGCCCGACGCACCTCGCCCTCGCCGTGGCGCGACCGAGCCCCGTGCCGTTCGCCTTCGCGGAGGAGGTCCCCGAGCGCCGCTCGGGGCGCTTCCCCGCCCCTGCGCGCCTCGCGTCCGAGTGGCCCGACGCGCTCTCGAGCCCGCTGCCGGTCGTCGACCTGCTCGACGAGGCCGACCTGCTGACCGAGGCAGCGCCGACGCGCGGCGAGACGCGGCGAACGAGCCACGACCGCGCGGCGCTCGTCGAGATCGACGCCTGGAAGAACCCTCCGGGGGGCTCTGCGCGCGCCGAGAGCCCTCGCGCGGCGCGCGACACGAGCGAGGGCGCCGCCGCCGCGTGCGGCCGCCTCGCGGCCGAGCTTCGAACCATCCTGCGCTACGACGCCGCCTGGACCCCGCCGATGGCCTCGGTCGGCGCCGCGTGCGGCGAGGGGGGCTTCGAGTGCGTGCCGACCCTCGACGAGCTCCATTCGCTCCCGCTCGAGCGGATCGCCCCCGCGGCGAGCGCGCTGCGCGCCCACTACCGCATCGCCGCCTCGAGGCTCGCGTTCGACGAGCACGACGACGACGTC
>CAITLX010000154.1 GCA_903893335.1 uncultured delta proteobacterium
AGCCAGTTCGGTCCTCTCACGGTCGCGCTGGGCACGACGACGCGCCAGATGTTCACGCTCTCGAAGACGTTCCTCTGCGCGGAACCGCCGCACTGACGCACGCTAAGCCCGCCCCCCTCGGGCGGCGTTCACGCACGTGACGGCGGGGGCTCGTGTCGCGGCCCGGCGACATGAGCCCCGTCGGCGAGCGCGCTCGGGGCGCGGCGCTCGTACGAAGCAGACGGGCGTATCGTTGACCCCCATTGAAGTTGGAGCACACATGCAGACGCGCAAGGTCATCATTCGCACCCTCTCGATCGCTACCGTCGCCGCAGTTGCCGCCTCGCTCGCCCCGTCGGCTGAGGGCGCGGCTGGCACGACCACGACGTCGACCACCCCGAGCAAGACGAGCACGCTGCAGCAGGCGGCGAAGAACGTCTACCAGCCTGCCTGGAAATCCGCGCCGACGACCGCGCTCGCGTACGACTGCGTCGCGCTCCCCCTCACGCTGACCAACAAGTCGATCGTCGCCGGGGCGCCTGCCGTGCCCACCGGAGGTGCCGTGCTCACGCTGTCAGCGACCGGCGCCACGCTCTACAGCGACGCGAAATGCTCCGTCGCGGCGAGCACCTTCACGATGACCGCGCCGAGCGCGACCGTCTACCTGCGCGCGCCGATCCCCGCGTTCACCCCGGCCAACACTCCCATCAGCGTCACCGTCACGGCGGCCGGCGACGGCACGACGGTGCTCTCGGCGAGCACGACGCTGACCATCAACCGCCCCGCCAAGGCGCGGCTCGTCATCACGAAGTTGACGCCGTCGGGCATGTATCGCACTGGATCCTACACGGAAGCGCCGCCGTACAAGTGCGGCGTCCACGTGGTGTTCACGGCCACGGTCGTCAATGTGGGGCAGGTCGCGTCGGCGCCCGGCTCGGCGCTCTGGCTCGGCTGCCCCGGGTGGAGCGGGGAGGCGCCTGTCCCGTACTTCCAGTGCGGCGAGATGGGAGCTCCCGCGGGGCTCGGTGGCTGCCTGGCCATCCCCGCGGGAGCGACGGTCACCACCGACGGACCGGCGCCGCTTGGGACCTTCTGGAACTTGAGCTGCGACGTTGCGACGGCCTCCGCGGCGCAGAACACGCCAACGACGTTGACCGGCAGCGAGGTCGTCAGCTGGACGACCAAGGTTCCGGGCGTCGAGTACTACGGCAGTGGGAGCCTGAAGCTCGCCGACATCTGCGCCCAGGCGCAGTCGTCGGGCACCATCGACGGCAGCTGCAAGTGGCAATGACCCGGCGCTGACGCGTGGAGGGGGGCCATTGCACCCATGGCTCCCCTCGCGCTCTCGGTCACTCCTGCGCCCATCGACGTCGTGGGCGCGCGGAGGGGCGCGCGCTACGGCATCCACTGCGTAGGCGTCGGGTCCGCGACCTGGCGCCCGACGATCGCCGCGACCTGTCGCCCCGAGCGCTCGCGGTCGCGGCGGAACGAGAAGAACGCCGCGGCCTCGCAGCGCGTGCAGCCGTGCACGTCGTCGATGGCGGCGTCGGCCAGCCCCGAGGCGATGAGCTGCCAGCGCACGATGCGCCGCAGATCCACGTGCGGTCGCGCCGAGCCGGCTCGCACCACGGCCAGCGCCTCGGGGGCGCACGCGTCGAGGCGCGCGGCCACGTCGTCGCCGACCTCGAAGCAGCACGCCTCGAGGTGGGGCCCGATCGCGGCGACCAGCGTAGGCGCGGCGTCGAGCCTCGCGACGAGCGCGCGCACGGCGGCGCCCACCACGTCGACCTCGGTGCCCTGCCACCCGCTGTGGATGGCCGCGACGGCCCCGCTGCGCAGATCGGCCACGAGCACCGGGACGCAGTCGGCGGTGCGCACGGCGAGCGCCACGCCGGGCGCGCGGGTGACGAGCGCATCGGCCTCGGTGCGCGCGACGTCCCCCTGCGCGTCGCCTGGCCCGACCTCGCGCACCGCGCGGCCGTGCACCTGCGAGACGACGTGCAGGCGCGAGGGCTCGACGCCGAGCGCGCCCGCGACGAGCGCGAGGTTGGCGCGCACGGTGTCGGCGTCGACGCCCGGGTGCGTGGCGCAGTCGAGCGAGTCGAACGGCGGCGGGCTGGTGCCCCCCCGTCGCCCGAAGAAGCCGTGCGCGAAGCCCTCGGCGACGAGCCGGGGCGAGCGCCGCGCGATCTCGGGGAGGCCCACGTCGCGACGCTACCACGCGCGCCCGCGTCCCCAGCGACGCAGCAACACGACCCTCGTGGGCGGCGCTTCAGCGACCGAGCAGCACGACCCCGACGGGCGGCGCTTCAGCGACGGAGCAACACGACCCTCGTGGGCGGCGCTTCAGCGACGGAGCAACACGACCGTGAGCGCCGCGCCGATGAGCGCCGCCACGATGAGCGCGAGCAGCCCCGCCACCGCGCTGACCGCGGGGCTCGGCGGCAGCGAGCGCGGACGCAGGAGCTGCACCTGGCGCGCGCGGCGATCGTACGGGGGTGGGGGGAACGCGCTCGTGCGGTTGATCTCGCGCCGGTGCGGGTGCGCGAGGCCGACGTGGTCGCAGTTGCCGTAGTCCGAGAGGTCGGCCAGGAGCTCGGTCACCGACGGGTAGCGGGCGCTCGGCGTCTCGACGACGCAGCGCCGCACGATGCGCACCAGCCCCGCGGGGGCGTCGGCGATCGACTCGAGCACCGGGACGGCCTCGGGCCCCTCGGGGGGGTCGATCGAGAGCAGCAGGAACTGCAGCAGGCGGCCGAGCGCGTAGAGGTCGCTCGCGGCGTCGGCGGGGGCGCCGTCGCGCACCTCGGGGGCGACGTACGCCGTGTAACGCTGCACGTTGTTGGGGTCGCGCGCGACGACGCGCGCCACGTCGACGAAGCCCACGTCGCCGAGCAGCGGCCGCTGGTCGTCGTCGAGCAGCACGTTGCCGGGGCGCAGGCAGCCGTGCACGAGGCCGGCGCCGTGCAGCGCGCGCACCGCGCTCGCCACGCGCCGGAACGCCGCGAGCCGCTCGTCGAGCGACCAGCCGAGGTGGCGCACGTCCACGAGCGAGCCTCGCGTCCAGAGGTCGGTCGCGTAGGCCCGGCCGCTCGCATCGACCGACCGCGCGCGGATGACGCCGCCCGCCCCGGTCGCGCGCGAGAAGCGCAGCAGGCGCGAGGCTGCGTCGGCGAAGCGCGCGGCCTGGTCGGCGTCGGCCCCGCCCGCGAGCGCGTGCACGGCGATCTCGCGGCCGCTCGGCGCGCGCGCGCGCCACACCGTCTTGAACCACGCGCGCGCCACCTGCGTCTCGACGGTCGCGCCCGCGAGCTTGTCGCCCGGCACCGGGTCGCGCCACGCCGCGTCGGGGTCGAACTGCACCGTCGGCGCCGGCAACCCGTCGGGGTCGGGCGTCCAGGTCACCTGCTTGATCTCGCTGACGGCCTCGTCGTCGGCGCGCACCGTCACGCGCACGTCGTCGGGCGACGCCTTCGGCGCGAGGCGCAGCGGCGGTCGGTCGGAGTCGGGGCGAGCCATGGGAGTCGTTTCCGTCGAATCTCGGGGGGTAACCCCAAGTGTAGCGCGCGGAGGGTGCGTTGGGCGAGTCTACGGCAGGTCCTCCAAGGTCTGGAATCGGTCCATGGGCGCAGGCCACCCCCCGGACGCGCGCCCCACCCGGGCCCACGTCGCTCGAGCTTGCTCCCCCCCTGCGCCTCAGGTCACTTGCGCTTGCCCCAGCGTCCGCCGCCTCGCCCTCCGCGACCGGCGGCGCGAGGGGTCGGCGCGGCGGCCGCGGGCGACCGCCCCGCCTGCCCCGAGAGCCCCTCGAGCGCGCGAAGCTCGTCGCGCAGGCGCGCGGCCTTCTCGAACTCGAGGTTCTCGGCGGCGACGAACATCTCGCGGCGCAGCCCCTCGAGCCGCTCGGCGAGGTTCTCCTCGTCGCCCGGCTGACCGCCCGCCGGCCCGCGATCGACCGGGTAGTAGTCGTGCGTCCCGGTCGCCGGGTTGATGTCCATGATGGCGCGCCGGATCGTCGCGGGCGTGATGCCGTGCTCGAGGTTGTACGCGCCTTGCAGCGCGCGCCGCCGCTCGGTCACGTCCATCGCCTGGCGCATCGCCGCCGTCTCGCGGTCGGCGTACATCAGCACCTGGCCGTTGACGTTGCGCGCCGCGCGCCCGATGGTCTGGATGAGCGAGCGCGCGCTGCGGAGGAACCCCTCCTTGTCCGCGTCGAGGATCGCCACGAGCGACACCTCGGGCAGGTCGAGCCCCTCGCGCAGCAGGTTGATGCCGACCAGCACGTCGTACTCGCCGCGCCGCAGATCGCGCAGCAGATCGATGCGATCGAGCGTCTCGACGTCGGCGTGGAGGTAGCGCACGCGCACGCCGAGCTCGCGGTAGTAGTCGGTCAGGTCCTCGGCCATGCGCTTGGTCAGCGTCGTGACGAGCACGCGCTCGTCCTTGGCGACGCGCGCGCGGATCTCGCCGAGCAGGTCGTCGACCTGGCCGGCGACCGGCCGCACGACGATGATCGGATCCATCAGCCCGGTCGGGCGGATCACCTGCTCGACGACGTGCGGGCCGGAGCGGTGAAACTCGTATTCGCCCGGCGTCGCCGAGACGAACAGCGTCGCGTGCATGTGCTTCTCGAACTCCTCGAACTGCAGCGGCCGGTTGTCGAGCGCGCTCGGCAGGCGGAAGCCGAACTCGACGAGCGTCTCCTTGCGCGAGCGGTCGCCGCGGTACATCGCGCCGAGCTGCGGCACCGTCTGGTGCGACTCGTCGATGACGAGCAGGAAATCGTCGGGGAAGTAGTCGACGAGCGTGGGAGGCGGCTCGCCCGGCGCGCGCCCCGAGAGGTGGCGAGAGTAGTTCTCGATGCCCTGGCAAAAGCCCATCTGCTCGAGCATCTCGAGGTCGTACTGCGTGCGCTGCTCGATGCGCTGCTTCTCGAGGAAGCGCCCGAGCTTGTCGTAGTGGTCGAGCCGCGAGCGAAGCTCCTCGCGGATCGAGCCGATCGCGCGCTGCATCTGCTGCTCGGGGGTGACGTAGTGCGAGCCGGGGTAGATCGCGTAGCGGTCGAGCTCCCCCTTCACGCGCCCGCGCAGCGGGTCCACCTCGCGGATGGCCTCGATCTCGTCGCCGAAGAACTCGATGCGGATGGCCGTCTCGGCCTCGTAGGCGGGGAACACCTCGACGACGTCGCCGCGCACGCGGAACGTGCCGCGGTGAAAATCGACGTCGTTGCGCTCGTACTGCACGTCGACCAGCCGCCGCAGAAGCTCGTCGCGCGGGAACTCGACCCCGCGCTCGAGCTGGATGAGCAGCCCGTGGTAGCTCTCCGCCGAGCCGATGCCGTAGATGCAGCTCACCGACGCGACGATGATGACGTCCCTGCGCGACAGCAGCGCCTGGGTCGCCGCGTGGCGCATGCGGTCGATCTGGTCGTTGATGATCGCGTCCTTGTCGATGAACGTGTCGGTCGACGGGACGTACGCCTCGGGCTGGTAGTAATCGTAATAACTTACGAAATACTGGACGGCGTTGTTCGGGAAGAGGTCGCGCATCTCGCCGTACAGCTGCGCGGCGAGCGTCTTGTTCGGCGCGAGGATGAGCGTCGGCTTCTGCGTGTGCTCGATGACGTGCGCGACGGTGAAGGTCTTGCCCGAGCCGGTGATGCCGAGCAGCGTCTGGCAGGGCTCCTTGGCGTCGAGCGCCGCGCACAGCGCGGCGATGGCCTTGGGCTGGTCGCCGCAGGGCGTGAAATCGGACACGAGGCGGAAGCGGTCGCTCACGGGGGGGGGCGACTATCCGGTACGCGCCCGGGTCGCGCAAGGCGGGTGGGGGCGCCCCGGGCGAGTTCCCGAAGGAGAGGGGAGGGGGGGGCTCGCGCGCACCCGCTGCACGGCTGCGTGGGCGGGCGTCCTTGACGCGGGCCGGTCGGGTGCGGTCTCCTTACTGGATCGGCCTCGGGCAGGCCGCGGAGGTTTCGCATGAGCTTGCGGTTGTCCTTTCACTCCTTCGCTTTCGCCTCCGTCGCTTTCGCGCTCGCGCTCGGCGCGTGCAGCCCCAACGACGGCACGGACCCTCCGGGCGGAGCGGCCGGCTCGGGTGGGACGGGCGGCGTGGTCGAGGCCGGCAGCGACGCCGCCGACGCCCCGCTCGACACCGCGGCGGACACCCAGGCCGAGGCCGGCGACGCCAGCCCGGACGCCGACGCGGCCCACGACGTGTACGTCGAGCCCGAGTGCGCGGCGGCCACCGACTGCCCCGGCACCGACGGCGACTGCCAGACGCGCGCGTGCCGCGAGGGCACCTGCGCGATGGACTACATCGCCGACGGCACCGCGCTACCCGCGCAGACGCCGAGCGACTGCCTGCGCGTCGTGTGCGACGGCGCCGGCGCCACGCGCTCGGTCCCCGACGACGCCGACCTCGCCGACGACGCGCTCGAGTGCACGGTCGACACCTGCTCGGGCGGCACGATCGTGCACACGCCCCGCGACGTCGGCACCGCGTGCACGCAGGGCGGCGGCAAGCACTGCGACGCGACGGCCGCGTGCGTCGAGTGCACCACGGGTTCGCAGTGCGGCAGCCTCGTCTGCGGCGACGACGCGAAGTGCGCGTCGCCCACCTGCGCCGACGGCGTGAAGAACCAGGACGAGGCCGACGTCGACTGCGGCGGCGCCGTGTGCGGGCGCTGCGCGCTCGGCAAGACGTGCAAGGCGGCGGGCGACTGCACGCTCGGCTTCTGCACGAAGGACACCGTCTCGGGCTCGCTCTTCTGCACCGAGGCCTGCGGCGTCACCTGCGGCGCGGCGTGCCTGCCGTCGACGTGCGGCGACGGCGCCTGCTCCCTCTCCGAGACGTGCGGCACCTGCCCGGCCGACTGCGGCGCGTGCGTCGCGGGCTGCGGCGACGGCGTCGTCGACGCCGCCGCCGGCGAGGAGTGCGACGACGGCAACATGAACGCCGCCGACTTCTGCACGACGTCGTGCACCTTCGCCACCGTGAAGGTCAACACCGGCGCGGCCAGCGCGCTGCAGCAGGCGTCGGCGCGCGTGCTCGGCGACGCCACCATCGCCTTCGCCTGGAGCGAGCAGGCGGGCGCGAGCTACGACGTGGCGCTGCGGCGCTTCACCGCGGCGGGCCGGCCCATCGACGCGGCCTCGTTCACCGCCAACGCGACGACGGCCAACGATCAGCTCGCCGTGGGCGTCGTCGACGTCGGCGACGGCAGCTTCGACGCGCTCTGGCTGACGGGCTCCACCGGCAAGAACCTCGTCGGGCGCCGCTTCCTCAACAACTGCACGGGCTCGTCGCCCATGACGGGCGACACCCTGCTCTCGGGCACGTCGTTCTACCCGCTCGACGTGGCGTCGGTCACCGTCGGCGCCACCAGCACGGGCCTGCTCGTCGCGTGGACGTCGGGAGCGATCGCCGCGCCGACCGACGCGAGCGGCACGGCGGCGCTGGTGCAGCGCTTCAAGCTGCTCGGCGGCCTCGTCGATCCCGACCTCAGCCAGCTCAACCAGGCCACGCCCGGCGACCAGAACGTGCACGGCGCGGCGCTGCTGCAAGGGGGCTCGACCGTCGTCGTGTGGACGGACTCGGCCGCCGACGGCAACGGCACGGCGGTGCGCGCGCGGCTCGTGGGCGCCGATGGGCAGCCGACGGGCTCGGACCTCGCGCTCAACGCGGTGACCACGGGCGACCAGCGCGATCCGGTCGTCGCGGCGCTCCCCGGCGGCGGCTTCGTCGCCGCGTGGACGGACGCCTCGTCCGGCTCGAAGAACGCGGTCTTCCGCCGCTTCGACGCCGCGGGGGCCCCGGTCGACGCGAGCGAGCAGGGCGCGGCCGCGGTGACGGCGGGCTACCAGGTGCCGACGTCGATCGCCGCGAACGCGGCGGGCCACGTCGCCATCGTCTGGAGCGACGGCGCCGGGTGCGAGTCCTCCTGCTCGAGCGACGACGTGCGCGCGCGCGTCTTCGACACCGTCGGCCGCCCCCTGAGCGCCGCCGACCTCGTGCCCGGCGGCTCGACGGCGGGCTACCAGGGCGGCGGGCGCGTCGTCGCGCTCGCGACGGGCGACTTCCTCGTCACCTTCCTCTCGGGCGCGGGCTCCACGGGCGCGAGCGTCAACCTCTACGCG
>CAITLX010000155.1 GCA_903893335.1 uncultured delta proteobacterium
GTGACAAGTTGTCGAGCGCGCCTCAGCGGATCAGCTTCGACAGCGCCTTGAACGGATCGGAGCCCGCCCGCGCGAGCCAGTCGAACGCGATCGTCTCGCAGGTCGTCGCGAACGCGCCCGCGCGCTCGCAGAGCGCGAGGCCCGCGGCGCGGTGGTCGTCGCGACGCGAGGCGACGGCGTCGATCGGTACGTGCACCTCGAGGCCACGCGCGCGCAGGTCGCGCACGGTCTGCAGCACGCAGACGTGCGTCTCCATGCCGACGACGACCACCGCCGCGGGCTGGATCGCCGTGAGCGCGTCGGCGAACGCGGGCACGTCGCACGCCGAGAAGTCCATCTTCTCGATGCGCGTCGCGCCGACGGCGTCGAGCCTCTCGGCGACCGCCGGCAGCGTCGCGCCGAGCCCCTTGGGGTACTGCTCGGTGGCCAGGACGGGCGCGCCGAGCAGGCGTGCGCCCTCGAGCAGGATGCCGACGCCGCGCAGGAGATCGGCGACGCGCGCCTCGGGCATCGCAGGCGCGAGGCGCTCCTGGACGTCGATGACGAGCACGAGCGTGGAGCGGGGATCGAGGCGACGCATGGGCTTCAGCCTTTCGCGAGATCGGCGTCCGAAAGCACGAGCGAGGCGACGCGGCCGCCGCTCGCGAGCGCATCGACGATGGCCGGCACGTCGGCCGGGGTCACGTGCCCGTAGAAGAAGTGGTCGGGCTCGACGAGCACCGCGACGCCCGAAGCGCACTGATCGAGGCACCCCGAGGCGCACGCCCGGGCCTGCGCCTCGGCGAGCCCGCGGCGCGCGAGCTCCCCCTTGAGCTCGCGCAGGACCTCGTCGGCGCCGCGGTGCCCGCACGAGCCCTTGGGGTGGTCGTCGGGGCGGCGGTTGGTGCAGACGAAGAGGTAGCGCTCGCGCTGGGGCATTTCGGGGCGACACGGTGACCCGGATGGCGCGAGGCGGTCAAGCTGCGCCGGGAACTTGAGCTCCCCCGCCATTCGCGGCACACAGGGGGGCGCAGCTCGTTTCGCACGCTGGAGATTGCCGACATGTCCACCCCGTTCCGCCCCCGCACCCTCGCCCCGCTCTGCCTCGCCCTGGTCGCATCCTGCGGCGGCACCGAGCCCATCGTGGCCACGCCGCCGACGCCCCCCGCCGCCAGCGCCGTCGCCTCGGCCGCCCCCGCGGCGGCGCCGAAGCCCCCCCCCGTCGCCGCCCCCGCCGCAGCGCCGGTGGAGGACATGCCCGACGTGGTCTTCGGCCCCAAGACGGCGTCCGACGCCCCGAAGAAGGCCCCGCGCCTCCTGGTCCTCTCCCCGATGCAGGACGCGCTGCTGGCGACCGCGCAGGCGCGCACCACCGACGTGAGGGTCTCGCTCACCGGGTGGGAGACGCAGAAGGGTGGCTCGCACGTCCACCTCATCCTCGACAACCACCCCTACAAGGCCCTCTTCGACCTCAAGGACCCGGTCAAGCTGGGCGATCTCCTCGCGCCGGGCGAGGAGCTGAGCGAGGGCGAGCACGTGCTCATCGCCTTCCCCAGCCGCATGAACCACGAGTCGGTGAAGGCCGAGGGCGCGCTCTGCGTGCAGCGCTTCTGGGTGGGCAAGCGGGGCAAGTCGGCGTGGAAGTCGCACGAGTCGCCGCTGCTCGTCTTCAGCCGCCCGAAGGGCGCGTACAACGGGGACAAGGCCGACGAGGTGCTCGTCGACTGGTACCTCGCGAACGTCGAGCTGGGCGACAAGTTCCAGATCCGCGCGACGCTCAAGGGCCCGGGCCTCGACGAGGTCGGCCGCGTCATCTCGATCAAGGAGTGGCGCCCCTACATGCTCGCGAACCTGCGCAACGGCGACTACACGATCTCGATGGAGCTGCTCGAGAAGTCCGGGCAGGTCGTGCCGAGCCCGTTCCCCGCAGAGTTCAACGCGACCACGCGCACCATCCACATCGACCACGCGGCGAGCGACGCCCCGCCCGCAGCGGCCCCGTCGCCCGCGTCGTCGGCCTCGCCTGCGCCGTCGCCCCACGCCGGCCACGAGTGAGCGCTGGCCTCCGGGCCGCCCGAGCGCCCGCGCGATCGCCCCGAAGGCACGCGCGGGCGTTCGTGCGTCCGGCCCTCGAGGTTGACCGCTGAGCCGCGGCGCTCCGGTGCTACGCTTACGCCCCCGCGCCAAAGGTCGACAGGTCGTTGCATCCCACTTTCCTCGCCGGAATCGTCGCCGCTTGGGCGGTCGCCTACGTAGCGCTCGGCGTGTTCTTCTCCGTGCTCGCGTGGGCGGCGCAGCGGCGCGAGGGCGACTACCTCGTCTTCGCCGCGCTCTCGCTCTCGCTCGCGGTGCACTCGTGCGGCATCGCCATGGCGTACCTCGCGGGGCCGGACGTCGCGAGCTGGGTCGTCGCGAACAAGACGAGCATGGCGGGCGTCATCCTCGCCCCGGCGCTCTTCGCGCACTTCGGGCTCGAGTACGTCGGCGCGCGCGCGCACCGCGCGCAGGTGCTCGTGCCGGCCTACGCCCTCGCGCTCGTGCTCGAGATCGTCAACGCGACGGGGGGGATGTTCCGCTTCCACGAGGCTCGCCTGCGCACGATCGACGTGCTCGGCGTGTCGTTCGCGCAGCCCGGCGCCCCCCTCGCCACGCCCGGCTACGTGTTCGCGGCGATGGCCACCTTCCTGCTCCTGCTGACCGTCGCGCTGCTGCTGCGCTCGTGGATCGCGGGCAGGCGCGAGACGCTGCCAGCCGTCATCGGCGCGGTGATCGTGTCCGCCGCGGCGCTGCGCGACCTCGTCGCCGCCTCCGCGGGCCGGGGCGTGTGGGCCCTCCCCCACGGCTTCGCGGCGTTCGCGTTCGGCATCGCGTGCACGCTGCTGCTGCGCTACGCGCGGCTGAGCTCTGCGCTCGAGCGCAGCTCCATCGAGCTCACGCGCCGCACCGCCGAGCTCGAGCGCTCGCACGCCGAGCTCGAGGCCACGCAGGCCGAGCTCGTGCACAAGGAGCAGCTCGCCGCCATCGGCGAGGTGGCGACCGTCATCGCGCACGAGGTGCGCACGCCGCTCGCGGCCCTCGGCAACGCCGCGAGCTCGCTGCAGAAGCCGCACCTGGCCGACGAGGACCGCGCGACGCTGCTCGCGATGATCGGCGACGAGTCGGCGCGGCTGGCGCGCCTCGTCTCCGACCTGCTGCGCTGGGCCAAGCCCTTCGAGCTCGAGCGCGAGCCGGTCGAGCTCGTCGAGCTCGTCGTGCGCGCGCTCGAGGCGCGCTCGCTGCCGCCCGACGTGCGCGTCGAGATCGCCAAGCACGACCTGCCGACCACCGTGCAGGGCGACCCGAGGCTGCTGCGCCAGGTGGTCGACAACCTCGTCGACAACGCCGTGCACGCGATGCAGGAGGGCGGCACGCTCGAGGTGCGCGTCGAGCAGCGCAGCGTCGCGGGCATGAGCGGCCTCACCGTCGCGGTGCGCGACACCGGCCGAGGCATGCCCGCCGACGTGCTCGCGCGCGCGAAGCGTCCGTTCTTCACCACGCGAGCGTCGGGCACCGGCCTCGGGCTCGCGATCGTCGACCGCATCGTGCAGGCGCACGGCGGGCGCCTCGAGCTCGACAGCGTCCCCGACGACGGCACCACGGCGATCGTGTTTCTGCCGCAGGAGCCTCCGCGGCGATGACCGAGCTGCGCGAAGGGCTGCTCGCCGCGGACCGAGCGCACGTCTGGCACCCCTACACGCCGATGGGCCCCTGGCTCGCCGGGAGCGACCCGCTCGTCGTCACGCGCGCCGAGGGCGTCCGGCTCCACGACGCCGACGGCAGGGCGTACCTCGACGCCAACGCGTCGTGGTGGGTCTCGGCGCTGGGCCACGGGCACCCGCGCCTCGTCGCCGCGCTCGTGCGGCAAGCGCAGACGCTCGCGCACTGCGCGCTCGCCGGCATCGTCCACGAGCCCGCCGCTCGGCTCGCCGAGGAGCTCGCGGCCGTCGCCCCGCCCGGCCTCTCGCGGGTCTTCTTCAGCGACGACGGCTCGACCGCGGTCGAGGCCGCGGTGAAGCTCTGCCTCCAGCTCGCGCACCAGACCGGCCGCCCGAGGCGCACGCGGCTGCTCGCGCTCGAGCAGGCCTTCCACGGCGACAC
>CAITLX010000156.1 GCA_903893335.1 uncultured delta proteobacterium
GAAGGCTGAGGCGCGAGGGCGCCCCGCGAGGGGCGCGCCGCGACGCTCACCGACCGATCTCGACGAGGGTGGGCACCTCGCCCGCGCGGGCGCGCAGGGTGGCCTTCGGGCGCACGGCGACGGGCACGTCGGACACGGCCATCATCGCCAGGTCGAACGTGCTGTCGCCGAACGCGCCGAGCACGCGCGCCCCGTCGGCCTGCGCCGCGAGCGCCGCGGCCTTGCCGTCGGCGTAGGGGATGGGGCGCTCGACGTCGGGCAGCAGCACGTCGCCCGCTTGCCGCGGGGTCATCGCGATGACCCGCGCGTCGCCCATCCCGAGGCTCGCGAGGCCGGCCTCGACCATCGCGCGTGGCGACGCCGACACGACCCAGAGCGGGACGCCCTGCGCGCGCGCCCACTCGATGACGGGCGCCGTCTCGGCCTGGCGCCGGGCGCGCAGGTCGAGTCGCTCGACCAGCGCGGCGGCGCGCGCGCGCACCTCGGCGACGCTCCACCCCGCGAACGCCCACGCCATCAGCGCGTACGCGCGGTCCTCGGGCATCGCGCCGGCCTCGTGCGCGAGCGCGAGCCGGGCGAGCAACGCGCGGGCGTCGCCTGTGGCGTCGGGCGCGAAGCGAGCGGCCTCCTCGGCCAGGGCGGCGTGCGCCGCGTCGCGCACCTCGCCCGAGGCGAGCAGCGCGGCGAACGAGTCCTCGCCGACGTCGCCCGACCAGAGCGTTCCGTCGGCGTCGAAGGCGACGAGCACGCGCTCGGCTGCGCGCGCGCGCCGCGCGGCCTCGAGGCGCTGGACGATGTCGGCGGGCGAGGCGATCGGCAGGGTCATCGGACGCGCATCGTGCCACACCGCGCGCCGCCAGAGCTGGTGACCGCGCCCTAGCCGAGGGCGCCGAGCGCGGCGAAGCGCGCGCGCAGATCGCCGTAGGCGGCCACGTACTCGGCGCGCACCTCGGCGTAGCGCCGCACGAGCGCGGGGCGCGGCGCGAGGCGCTCGCGCACCTCGACCGTGCGCTCGGCCGCCGCCTCGACGGAGGCGTCGATGCCCGCGGCGACGCCTCCGAGCAGCGCCGCGCCGAACGCGGGGCCCTCGGTGGACGACGTCGTGGTGACCTCGGCGTCGAGCACGTCGGCCAGAAGCTGCCGCCAGAACGCGCTGCGCGCTCCGCCGCCGGTCAGGCGCACCTCGTCGGGGCGCACGCTCGGCTCGAGCGCGTGCAGCACGGCCCAGGTGTCCGCGAGGCCGAAGCTGATGCCCTCGAGCACGGCGCGCGCGAGCTCGGCCTGCCCGGTCCGCAGCGTGAGCCCGACGAACGCGCCGCGCGCGGCTGCGTCGTGGTGCGGCGTGCGCTCGCCGGCCAGGTAGGGGAGGAAGACCAGCCCGCCGGCTCCCGGCTCGGCGCGCTCGGCGTCGGCGACGATCGCGTCGTAGGGCGCGTGCGCGACCGCGTCGCGGTACCAGCGCAGCGCGCCGCCTGCCGAGAGCATCACGCCCATGAGGTACGACGCGCCAGGCACCGCCGCCGAGAACGCGTGCAGGCGCATCGCCGGGTCGACGCGAAGCTGTGCGGTGTGCGCGAGCACGACGCCCGAGGTGCCGAGCGAGATCATGGCGCGCCCGTCGCGCACGACGCCGAGCCCGACCGCGCCGGCTGCGTTGTCGGCGGCGCCGCGTGCCACCGGCGTGCCCTCGGGCAGCCCGGTCGCGCGCGCGGCGTCGGCGCAGAGCGCGCCGAGCCTCGAGCCCGACTCGCCCGCGGGGGGAAACCAGCTCGCGTCGAGGTCGAGCGCGGCGATGAGCTCGGCCGACCAGGCGCGCGCCTCGGGGTCGAACGCGAGCGTGCCGGCGGCGTCGGACACGTCGGTGCCGAGCTCGCCGGTGAGCGCGAGCCCGACCCAGTCCTTCGGCATGAGCACGTGGCGCACGCGCGCGAGCGCCGCGGGCTCGTGCTCGCGCAGCCAGACGAGCTTGGGCACGGTGAAGCCCTCGAGCGCGAGGTTCTTCACGGTGCGGCGAAGGCCTTCATGCCCGAGCTTCGCGGTGATCGCGGCGCACGCGTCGGTCGCGCGCCCGTCGCACCAGAGCATCGCCGGTCGCACGGGGCAGAGCTCGTCGTCGAGCAGGATGGCGGTGTGCATCTGCCCGGTGAGGCCGATGGCGGCGACGTCGCGCGCGCGGGCGCCGAGGGCGCGGGCGAGATCGGCCAGCGCGCCGAGCGCCGCGTCGCGCAGCTCGTTCGGGTCCTGCTCGGCCCAGCGCGGGTGCGGCGTGTCGAGGCGGTGCTCGCGCGTCGCCGAGGCCACGACGGCGCCCGACTCCGCGTCGATCGCGAGGGCCTTCGAGCCGGAGGTGCCGACGTCGAGCCCGACGAGCAGCGCGCTCACGCGGCGCCGTCGAAGGTGATCTGGAGCTTCATCGCCGCCTTGCCCGTGCGCATCAGCTCGAGCGCGCGGCCGATCTCCTCGATCGGGAGCTTCTCGGCGATGAGCGGCTTGACGTCGATGACGCCGTTTTCCATGAGCTGGAACGCGCGGTCGTAGGTGCGGCGGATGGCGAAGCTGCCGATGATCTCGAGGTCGCGCCGGTAGATGTCGAACGGGCTGACCTCGACCTTCGCGTCGGGCGAGCAGACGCCGAAGACGAGCACGCGCCCGCCGGGCGTGGCGTGCGCGATGCCCTGCGCGAGCGCGCGGGGGTTGCCCGTCGCGTCGATGACGACGTCGAAGCCCCAGCGGGCGATCTTGCGGAGCTTGGTGTCGAGGTCGCCGTCGGCGATGACGGTGTGGGCGGCGCCGAGCTTCGCGGCGAGCTCGAGCTTGCTCTCCACGGTGTCGACGACCGTCACGGCGGCCGCTCCGTTGGCGCGCGAAGCCTGCAAGTGCAGCTGCCCGATGGGCCCCGCGCCGAGCACGAGCACCTGGCTACCGAGCGCGATGCGCGCGCGGTCCTGGCCGAACACGACGCACGCGAGCGGCTCGGTGAACGCCGCCTCGGAGAACGACACGCGCTCGAAGCGGTAGCAGTTCTTCGCGGGCACGCGCACGTACTCGGCGAAGCCGCCGTCGCGCGTCACGCCCACGGCGTTCCAGTGCAGGCAGTGGTTCTGCCGCTGCGTCATGCAGAAGTGGCAGCCCTCGCAGGTGACGGTGGGGTCGACCATCACGCGGTCGCCCGCGCGCAGCCCCTCGACCTCGGCGCCCACCGCCGCGACCTCGCCGGCGAGCTCGTGGCCCGGCACGAGCGGGAAGGTGGGGAAGAACTCGCCGTCCCAGATGTGCACGTCGGTGCCGCAGACGCCGCACGCGCGCGCGCACGAGCACGTCGGCCGGTCCGATCGTCGGCACCGGCACGTCGCTGCGCACCACCAGCTTCTTCACGCCCTCGAGCACGGCTGCCTTCATCGCGATCCTCCGGGCCCGAGGGTGACGCCGAGCTGGGAAAAGAGGAAGCCCCATGTGTCGGCGGCCTCGTCGATGGCCTTCGCGAGGGGCTTGCCCACGCCGTGACCCGCCTCGCCCTCGACCCGCAAGAGGATGGGGCGGTCGGAGCCGGTGGCGGCCTGGAGGGCGGCTGCCATCTTGCGCGCGTGCATCGGGTCGACGCGCGCGTCGCCGGTCGCGGCGCTCAGCAGCACCGCGGGGTAGCGCGTGCCCGCGCGCACGCGGTGGTAGGGCGAGTAGGCGTAAAGCCAGGCGAACTGCGCCGCGTCGTCGGCGCTGCCGTACTCGGCGACCCAGAGCTTGGCGATGAGGAAGCGCTGGTAGCGCAGCATGTCGAGCAGCGGCACGCCGGCGACCGCCGCGCGAAACAGCTCGGGGCGCTGCGTGACGAGCGCGCCGACGAGCAGCCCGCCGTTGGAGCGGCCGAGCACGGCGAGGTGGTCGCGGTCGGTGACGCGGTCGGCGATGAGGTCCTCGGCGACGGCGGCGGCGTCGTCGAACACGTTCTGCTTCTCGCCGAGCATCCCCGCGCGGTGCCACGCCTCGCCCCGCTCGCCGCCGCCGCGCAGGTTGGCGACGGCGAGCGCTCCCCCCTGCTCGAGCAGCGCGAGGGCGCCCCTCTGGAACGTCGGCACGACGTCGATGCCGAACCCGCCGTAGCCGGTGAGCACGGTCGGCGCGACGCCCGTGCGGGTCGCGCCCGCGCGCTGCACGAGGAAATAGGGGACCAGGGTGCCGTCGCGCGAGCGCGCGCGCCGACGCTCGACGGCGAAGCCCGCCGGATCGACCGGGGAGGGGACCTCGGCGAAGGTCGTGACCGCCGAGGTCGCGAGGTCGAGGCGCAGCACGCGCGGCGGCGAGGCGAACGACGCGAGGTCCCAGAACACCTCGCGCCCGTGGACGTGCGCGGTCGTGGCCTGCGCCGCGCCCACGAACGGCAGCGCCACGTCGTGCGCGACGCCGTCGGGCCCGAGGCGCACCAGGCGCGCGGTCGCCTCGTGGAGGTAGCGCAGCACGAGGTCGCGCCCGGCCACCGCGAAGCCCGCGAGCGCGTCGTCCCCCTCGGGCACGCGCTCGCGCCAGCGCTCGCGCGACGGCGCGCGCAGGTCGACCGTGAACAGGCGGAAGCGCGGCGCTCCGTCGTCGGTGCGGACGTGGAGCGCGTCGTCCGACACGGTCGCGTCGAACCGAGCCGCGATCCCCTGCGTGAGGGGCACGAACGGAGCGCCGGGCGACGCGAGATCGCGCAGGTGAAGCTCGCTCTTGGTCCACCCCTGCCACACCGTCACGAGCAGCCAGCGCCCGCTGGGCGACACCTGCACGCTGGGCGAGTCGGTCATCGCGCGCCCCTCGCCGAACACGAGCGCGTCGGCGGCGGGCGGGTCGCCGAGTCGGTGGAAGTAGACCGCTCGGTGGTAGTGCTCCTCGCCGTCGGGCACGCTGCCGCGCGCCGGGAAGCGCGTGTACCAGAAGCCCGATCCGTCGGGCCTCCACGCGAGCGAGGCGTGCCGCACCCGCGCGATCGCGTCGTCGAGGTCGCGCCCCGTCGCGACGTCGCGCACGCGCAGCACGCTCTCCTCGTCGCCGTGCGTCGAGGTGCCGTACGCGAGCAACCGCCCGTCGTTCGAGGGGAACCACCAGTCGAGCGACACCGCGCCCGCGTCCGACAGCGCGTTGGGGTCGACGAGCGGGCGCTCGGGGCCCGCGAGGCCGTCGCGCACCCAGAGCACCGGTTGGTTCTGCTGCCCGGTGCGGCGCCGGAAGAAATACCTGTAACGCCCTCCGCCCATCGGGCGCGGCTCGGGCGCCTCGAGCGAGCCGACCGACATCAGTTCGTCGAGCCGCGCGCGCAGCGCGGCTCGGCCGGGCCAC
>CAITLX010000157.1 GCA_903893335.1 uncultured delta proteobacterium
GGGTCGGACGATGACGGTCGGCATGACGTGCGCTGGCAGGTCGGGGCCTCGCGTGTGCAACCGCTGCGCTTGCCGCCCAGGGCGCAAGGCGTCTCGACCGGGCGCCTGCGCATCGACGCCCGCACGCCGCTGCTGCTGCGCGGGGACATGGAGAAGTGTCGCGAGCTCTGTCCGAGCGCCCCGTGGCTCGCGCTGCTCGTGCGGGCCGGAATCCGCCGGATCGACGCGCTCCTTGGCCTCGACGGAGCGCCCGAGCGTCCGCGTGTGCGCCTTCCGTCGCTGGCGGGCGTGCGCGTCGTCGAGGGGCAACTCGCGCCGTGGCAAGGTTCGCGCTGGAGCCTTCGGCAGGGGCAACGCTTTCCGCTCGACGGCTGGGCGGGCACGGTCGTCGTCGAGGGGGAAGCCATTGCCGAGATCGAGCCTCTGCTGCGGACGCTCGAGATGACGAGTGTCGGCCGCAAGACCACGATGGGGTTTGGGTGGATGGAGGTCGGCTCGCGCCCAGCAGAGTGAAGCTGCGCCCGACGCGGAGCGGATGCCGCGTCAACCCACGTCTGCAGAAGGAATGTCCATGCGTCGCATCTTCATCGCCGCTCTCGGCACGGGGACCTACGTGCCCTGCCAGTACGTCTTCCAGGGGCGCCGCTCCTCCCCAACCTGCTACGTGCAATCCGCCATCGTCGAACTCTTCGGCGAACCGGCGTTCGACCGCGCCATCGTGCTCGTGACACCGGAAGCGCAGACGAAGCACGGCGAAACGCTGCGAGGCGAACTCGCCGCGCGCTTAGGCGATACGAACGTCGTTTTCCGCGCGATTTCGTCGGACCTGGCCGACGTCTCGCAGCAGTGGCGCTGGTTCGAGGCGCTGCTCGACGAAGTCGAGCAGAACGACCGGCTCGTCATCGACCTCACGCACGGCTACCGCGCAGTTCCCATCGTGCTCTCATCGGCACTCGGTTACCTGCAGAAGGTGAAGTCCGTCGAGCTCGAGCATGTGCTCTACGGGGCCGACCTCGCCAAGGGAACGCTCGTTGACATGCGCGACTTCTACGTCGTGCAGGAGTGGGCCGAGGCCGTCGGGCGGCTCGTCGACGGCGCGGACGCACGCAAGCTGAGCGAACTCGCACGGCGAGCACAACCTGGAAGCACTTTCGAGCGGCTGGCTGACCCAAGCGTTGCGGACGCCTTCCGCGAGTTGACCGACGTGATCCGCAACGTCGACGTGCACAGCTTCACGCGCATCGCGGGCAGGGCGCTCGGAATCGTGACAAGCAAGCTCGCCACCGACGAGGCGAACGCGACGGAACGGCAGTTGCTCTCGCTCGTCGCCGACAAGTTCGCCGGGCTCTTTGCGGCCGATTCCGGGGACGCCAGGTACACGCGGGAATACCTGCGCGTCCAAGCGGCCGCAGCCGGGTTGCTGCTCGATCACGGTCTGCTGATGCAGGCATTCACCGTCATGCGCGAGTTGGTCGGGTCGGTCGGGATGTTCGGAGTCGGCCACCATCAAAGCCCGCAGGTCGAACTGACGCGCGTACACGCCGACACCTTCGTCCGCATGTGCAACTACAAGCGCAAGAAGTGGACGTTCGTTGAGAAGGACGCGCCCAGGCTGGCGCTCCTCTTGCCGTGGTATGAGCAACTCGATCGTTGCGAGTTGACGTTGCCCCTCCATCAGGCGCTCGCGAAGATCGCCGAGCTACGCAACGGGTTCGATCACGGTTGGACCGAGAAGGCCTTCCCCGCGGCCACCGAGGCGCAGCCGGATCCTACCGCCGGTCTGCAGCGTCTCGGTCAGCAACTGCTCGAGCAGCTCCGCGAAGTGCTGGACCGATTGCCCGATCCGACGCCCCCTGTGGCGGCGCCGTGAACGACGACGGCCGCCTGGCGGTCATCTTCACCCAAGGCCGCACGTGGGCGCTCGAGGAGCTTCCACCGCGATCCATCGCGCTCGACGGGGCGGTGCGGGGGCCGGCGTACGACAACGTCGAGCGGCGCTACTCGTTCGACCACCACGAGGGCGTCATCCGCCACGCGACGCGTGCGACGTGCGAGCAGGTGTGCGAGGCGCTGCTCGTCGGCTTCGATCCGAGCGGGTACCGCGTGTACCTCAACGACCTCGACGGCGACACGGCGCTCTCGCTCTGGCTGCTGCTGCACCCCGAGCGCCTGCGCGGACGTGGCGGCGCGCGCGTTCGTGCCCTCGTCGATCGCGTCGGGCGCGTCGACGCGCTGGGCCCTGGCCGCGGTCGGCCGCACCCGATCCATGTGCTGCTCTCGCCCCCGCCGGGCGCTCGCCAGACGCGCGATGACATCGACCGCGCGCTCGCCCTCATCGACCGGTGGTGGACGACGGGGAAGTTGCCGCGCGCGCCGCGTGCGACGCCGGTGGACGCCTTCTGGGTGGACCGCGGCGGCACGCTGCGGCACGGCTGCGTCGATCGGATGGTGGGCCTCTATCGGGTGGCCGACGTCGGCGTGCTGCATGGCCCCGCCGCTTTCGGCACCCGCGCGTACACGATCGCGAAGCGGTCGGAGTTCATCGACTACGACATCACGGCGTTTCTCGCGGCGATGAATGCGCTCGAGGCGGGCTGGGGCGGTGGCTCGACGGTGGGCGGCGCGCCTCGGCACGCCGATGGGCGCCGCTCTTCGCTGGCACTCGACGTCGTCGCCGCGCAGTTTCGGGCCGGCGTGGGGTGAGGGGCGCGCGACGCGCGCGCCGCATGGGGACAGTCGGAAGGGGACGCAGCCATGGCGACACGATTGCAATCGGACGCACCTGTCTCGGCCGCTCGCAAGACGTGGATCGTCGTCTACGACATCGCGGACGACAAACGCAGGACGAAGATGGCGCGGTGGTTCGAGGCTCGCGGCGACCGCGTGCAGGAGAGCGTCTTCGAGCTCACCGGCTCGACCGCGCAGATCGACGCGTGGCTCGACGAGGCTCGCAAAGCGCCCCGTTTCGACGCCGAGGTCGACAGCCTGCGCTGCTACGGGCTCTGCGAAGCCTGCACGCGCGCGGTGACGACGTGGGGAGTCGGTCCGAAGGTTCGCGTGCCGGGCAAGGCGGTGATCGCATGAGCGCGCCGCAGCTCGATGAGATCGCGTCGAGCGCCGCGCTGCGTGCGGCGCTCGAGACGTGCGTCGCCAACCGAGGAGGCCCCGGCCCCGACGGCGTGACCCTCGCGGCCTTCGCCCAGGGTGCGAGCGTGGAGCTCGCGCGCCTCGGGGGCGAGCTTTCGTCGGGGGCGTACCGTCCGCACCCCTCGCGGCGCGTGCTCCTGCCGAAGCCCGGTGGCGGGCACCGCCCGATCGCCATCGGTTGCGTGCGCGACCGGGTCGTGCAGGCCGCCGTGGCGCGTTGCCTCTCGGCCGCGCTCGACGGCGAGCTGCACGACTCGGCCTGGGGCTACCGCCCCGGCCGCTCGGCGCTCGGCGCGGTGGCACGCGTTGAACGTGCGCTCGCCTCAGGGCTCACCTGGGTGCTGCGCGGCGACGTCGAGCAGTTCTTCGACAGGATTCCACCCGCGATGCTGCTCGCCGCGTTGCAGTCGCGCGGCGCCGACGCGCGGGTGGTCGAGCTCGTCGAGAAGTTGCTCGGCGCGGGCACGCTGACCGGGGGAGGCGTCGTCGATCCGACGCTCGGAACGCCACAGGGCAGCCCGCTCTCGCCGTTTCTCGCGAACCTCTACCTCGAGCCCTTCGACCGCGCGCTCGCGGAGGCGGGCTTCGAGGCCGTTCGCTACGGCGACGACCTGTGCGTGACGGTCGAGTCGCGAGCGCGCGCGGTCGAGGCGCACGCGCTCGTCGTGCGATCGCTCGCGCGGCTGCGCCTCGAGCTCAACACGAACAAGGTCGAGATCCGCCAGCACGGCGAGGGCTTCGCGTTCCTCGGCTTTCGCTTCGTGCCCAGCGGTCGCCGCGCCGCGCCCCGCGCGGAGCGTCGGCTGGTCGAGGAGATCGAGCGGGTGGCCGCGGAGCGCCCGCGCGATGGCGACGCGGAGCTCGACGAGCTGCTGCGCGGCTGGCTCGCCTACTACGGCTCGCTCGTCGGCGTCGAGCTGCCGGCGGCGGTGCGCGAGCGGGCCGAGCGCCTCGAGGCCGACCGCGCCGAGCGGGTGCAGTACGGTGCCGCGCACCTGCCGCGCCGGGGCGCGAGCCGAAGCGGTGTCGCAGCGAGCGACGCCGAGCCGCTGCCGCCCATGCCTCGCGGCCCCTGGCAGCGCGCGGTCGTGGCGCTCTCCGCGCTCGAGGGGGACGCGACGAGCGAGGAGCGCGAGGCGGTGCGCGAGAGCCTGCGCGTCGATGCCTCCGAGTGGCCCGAGGTGGCGGCGGCGCTGGTGCGCGGCGACGGGGCAGCGGTGGCCGAGCGGCTCGCTCGCGCCGGGCGGTTCGCCGATGCCGCCGAGGCGGCGCGCATCGAGCGAGTTGCCTCCGAGGACGCGGCGCGCGCGCCGGGGCTGCGCGTCGCACCCGGCGAGGCCGACGACGCGGCGCGTGAGCCGCCTCGCCTCACCATCGACACGGCGAGCGCGGAGCGCATGCTCGAGCTGTTCGCGGGTGCGGAGCACACGTTTCAGCGCGATCTGCGCGTCGGCGAGCGCATCGAGCGGCAGCGCGTCGGCGCGCCGCTGGGTGCAGCGCAGGTGATGGCGCACCTGCGCGGAGACTTCTGGCTCGGCGTTTTTCCTCTGCGCGCGAACTCGAGCGCGCGGTTCGGCGCGGTGCGTCTGCTCACCGCCGCGAAGCTGCGCCGCGATCCGGCGCTTCCCGACGGCATCGCGCCCGCCGTCACGCGCAGCGCGCTCGGCTTGCGTGCCGCGCTCGAGCAGCAAGGGCTGACGGCGCTCGTGAGCCTCGAGCCGAGGCGGGGATACACGCTGTGGCTCTTCCTCGCCGAGCCGACGCCCGCGCCGCGCATCCGCGCGCTGCTGCAACTCACGCTCGGGCAGCTCGGGCCACGGCCGCTCGAGGTCGTCGCGGAGCTGCTGCCCGGCCAGGACAGCGTGCGCCCCGACAAGCCGGGCACGGCCGCGTTGCTGCCGCTCGGGCTCGACCCGCGCACGGGCGAACGCGGGTGGCTGCTCGACGGCGCGCTGGAGCCGATGACCGAGCCGATGGCGGCGCTGCGCGACGCCAAGCTCTGCTCGAAGGCCGAGATCGGCGCGGCGCTCGGGCTGCGAACGGTTCAGCTGCCGCGCCCGAGCGCGCCGGCTGCCGACGCCGCGAGCGTGCCGCAGGCGGTCGCTCCGCCGCTCGACGCGGCGACGCTTGCCACTACGCCCTTTCAGGACCTGCCGCGCGCGCAGGAGGTTTACGCGGGGTGCAACGTCGTGCGGCACCTCGTGGACAAGGCGCTCACCGGTCAGGGGCTGCCGACCTCGGAGCGCTGGTTCGTCGCGGACGCGCTCGGGCGCCTCGGCGACGAGTCGGGGCCGGCGCTCGAGGCGGTGCTGCGGCACCTCGACGACTACCGCCCGGGGGCGAGCTCGCGGCTGCTCGCGCGCCTGTACCCGCGCCCGACGAGCTGCGGACGCACGCGCCAGAACTGGCCCGAGCTCACCTCGCGCATCGGCTGCGATTGCAGGTTTCGCGTGCCACCGGGCGCGTACCCGACGCCGGTGCTGCACGCGGTGGGCGCGGCGCAGGTGCCAGGCCTCGAGGACCGCGTGCGAGACGCTTCGTCGCGGGGTGGAATCGCGAGGGCTGCGCTCGCTGCGATGAACGAGGGCCGCAAGGAGCTCGGCGCGCGAGCCTCGGCGCTCTGCGCGAGGCTGGCCGACCTGCGGCGGCAGCAGAAGGGGCTGGCGAAGACGATCGAGTCGGTGGAGCGCGAGCTCGACCTCGTGCTCGACGAGGCCGGCGAC
>CAITLX010000158.1 GCA_903893335.1 uncultured delta proteobacterium
GTGCCATGGCCGAGGCGGACGCCCTGTTATTGCTTGCCAACTTCTACCCGAATGGTGGCTCACTCCTTCCAGTTCCTATCCGCTGACGGTGTGGATTTAGCAGGCCACACGCACTGTGGCGACAACTCACTCACATCGGAGCACATATGTTCTCGAAGCGTACAGCGGTGATCCTGGCATTGGCGGTCTCGGGCTTTTCGGCGAGCGCGCATTCCGCCAATGTCTATGGCGTGTGGACGTCCACTTCCGGTAACCGGTTCGAAATTCCGCGCGGCCCGGAGGGCACATTCGATCTCATCATGAAGGCGACGAGTGGCAAGTTGTCGCTCATGAGGGGCGGCTGGGTGGAAGGGATGGAGGGCACCCAATTCACCTACGGAACGAAGGGCAACCTCAATACCGCGACCTTCAGCAACGACGATCCGAACCGCATCCGCGTCGTCTCGCCGAACGGGAAGGCGAACTTCTGGACCCGCGACCGTCGCCGCAGCCGCGGCGCCATGTGGGCCGGCAATTGGAAGTCGACGAGCGGCAACGTGTTCACCGTGTCCGCGCGACGCGGTGGCCCGTTCAACATGATCGCAACCTACACGAGCGGCAAGAAGGCGGTCCTCCGGGCTCGTTGGGTTGAAGGCATGGAAGGAACGCAGTTCGAGTACGGGCAAGGGAAGAACCTCGTCACGGTGACCTACAATCCGGAGAATCCGGGCCGTGTTCGTGTCCTCGACGCGGCGGGCAAGGTCTTCTGGTGGTCCCAGTTCTAAGTCGACCCGTGTTGCCAAGGCCGCCAAGCTCGACGTGGCCGTCGAGAAAGAGAAGAAGGCCATGGAGAAGGCGCAGGCCAGCGTCGACAAGCTCGACAAGAAGTACAAGGGCGAGAAGGAAGACTGTAGCTGGCGCCCGAAGGACTGGGGCCACTGCGTGAAGGCCGCCGCGCTGAAGGTCGCGGTCGAGACCGCCCGCGGCGTGCTCAAGGCCGCGGACAAGGTCTACCGCGCGGCCGTCGAGGCCATCCGCAAGGGCAGCAAGACGGCCATCGAGTTCATCAACAACGCCATGAAGGAGATCGGGCAGGCGATTTCCACGGTCGCAGACAAGCTGACGACCGTCATCAAGAAGGGCGCCTCGGTGCTGGCCTTCGCCGCCCGCCTCGCGGCCAAGGAGCTGCGCGAGATCGCCGAGGTCTTCGAGGTAATCGACGTCCGCGTGCTGGCCGATCTCGCGGTGCTGAAGCTGAATGGCGGCTTCGACCTGCGCGTGCGCTACCGCCTCTTCGGCCACGAGCACGAGAAGAGCATCGCCTGGAACCTGAAGAAGAGCCTGCAGAACCTGGTGGGACTGCTCAAGCCGTCGAAGAACGACGAACCGGTGGTGAGCGACAGCCAGCGCGAGGTCGCGCAGCTCCTGCTCGACGGCGCCGCGGAGAAAGACGGTTCGCTGGCCAAGGGCGTCCCCATGCCCTTCGACGCGCAGACCTGCGAAACGCACGGCTACGACCTCGACGCACAGCTCCTCGAGACCCGCACCGCCATCCTTGCGCAGACGAAGAAGCTCGCCGGCCTGAAGACTCCCGCGGAGCAGGTCAAGATGATCGCCACGCTGGCGCCGCTGCGGGCCCACCTCGTCGAGCTGCTCGGCGAGCGCGAAAACCCGGCCAGCGTGTGCGGCCTGGCCCTGCGCGCCACCGGCAAGGTCGGCGCCTCGCCCAAGCTCACCGCCCCGGCGGCGAACGCAGCGCTGACCGCGGTCTCCGCCTTCGCCCAGAGCCTCGGCGCGACCGTGAAGGGCGTGGACCCGAACGGCGCGGCGAGCGCGCTCGGCGCGGCGCGACAGCTCGTCACGCAGCAGCAAACGAGCGCGGCGCAGGCCCTCGCCGCCGCGCGCAAGGCGACCGCGGCGAAGCCTGCCGCCGCCCCCGCCGACACCTCCGCCACGGGCGCGCTCAAGGCGGCCTTCTTCGCCCGCGCGCCCAGGCGGCAGTCGCAATACGCCGAGGCGCCCACCAAGGCGGCCGGCGAGGACGTCACCCCCGCGCGCGGCTACTTCGGCGGCGAGCACACCGCGAAGTACCTCGAAGCCCTGCGCAAGCTGGCGGCGTCCGCGAAGTAGGACCCTCGAGGCAAATGGCTGCTCGATGGCCACCCCCGGGGCTCGCTCCCCGGGGGGCTCCCGCAGCTCCGCAGCGGCGGCTCCGCGGCCACGACGAGCCCCACTGTTTCCTGCGGACCTGCTGGGCCTGTTGCTGCGGGTGGCCTTCGCCTTCCGCTGCTCGCGGGCGCGGGGGGTGATCGCGGGCGCGGGGGTGATCGCGGGCGCGGGGGTGATCGCGGCTGCGCTGCTCGTCGGTGTCGCCTGGATGGCCGGCGTGGACGCGCTCGTCGAGCTGAAGGTCAACCTGCTCAACTTCGTGGCGCTCCCCATCACGTTCGGCACAGGCGTCGACTGGGCCACCTCGAAGGGCCTCTGTGCGCCCAGCGCCAGCGCGAGCCCCTCGGCCTCGAGGAGGCGCCCGGGACGCGGCTCGCGCCGCAGGGGCACGGGAAATGCCGCGACCAGACCGCCTGGCCCGCCCCATCCTGCGCTGCAAAGACGCCCCCGGCGCTCAGGCCACGGTCCGTACCACGCGATTCTTCCCGTTCGGGGTGCACTCACCACACGCGAGGGATCAGCCGATATCGAACGGTGCGCCGATACGCTGCGTAGCCAAGTGCTGCAAAGCCTGCAAATAGGCTTTTTGCCGCGAGAGTCGCTAGACCCTCGAGCCCGGCGGGCACGAGCTGGTGGCCGTGCGCCCGTGAGGCGCGGCCGGACGCGCCCACCCACAAAGCGAGCGCGCCCAGCGATTCTTGAGA
>CAITLX010000159.1 GCA_903893335.1 uncultured delta proteobacterium
CCCCTCGAGCGCGACGGCCGCCGCCGACAGCGCGGCGCGCGGCGCGGCATCGACGCCGACGACGCGCGCACCGACGCCGAGGCACGCCGAGGCCGCGGCGACGCCGCTGCGGCCCAGCCCCACGACGATGACGGTCTTGTCTGCGAGCTCCACGAGGTCGGTCCCTTGCGCCTCAGCGCACCTTGAGTGACATGAGGCTGACGAGCGCGAGCAGGATCGCGATGATCCAGAAGCGCACGATGATCTTCGGCTCGGGCCACCCGAGCTTCTCGAAGTGGTGGTGGATCGGCGCCATCAGGAAGATGCGCTTGCCGGTCATCTTGAAGTAGCCGACCTGCAGGATGACGCTGACGGCCTCGACGAAGAAGATGCCGCCGAGCAGGATCGACAGCAGCTCGTTCTTCGTGAACACCGCGACGGTGCCGAGCCCGCCGCCGAGCGCGAGCGCACCGACGTCGCCCATGAACACCTGCGCCGGATAGGTGTTGTACCAGAGGAACCCGATGCCCGAGCCGATGAGCGCGCCGCAGAAGATGGTGAGCTCGGCGCCCGCAGCGTTGGGCGCGATGTCGAGGTAGGCGGGCAGCGTGATGAGGTGCGAGCCGATCTTGAAGAGGAACGTCGCGCCGGCGACGTACGCCCAGATGAGGTAGGTGCCCGCGTTGATCATCACCGGGCCGATGGCGAGGCCGTCGAGGCCGTCGGTGAGGTTGACCGCGTTGGACGTGGCGACGACGACGAGCACGGCGAACGGCACGTAGACGGCGAGCGGCAGGCGCACCGGGTGCTTGCTGAACGCGACGAAGGGGATGGAGAGGTGGTCGCGGATCTCGAGCCAGTCGCTCGGCATGCCGGACGAGTCGAGGAAGCACCAAGACATCACGACGCCGGCGATGGCCGTCTGCCCGACGAGCTTCCAGCGGCCGGCCAGGCCACCGGTGCTGCGGTGCTTGATCTTGAGGTAGTCGTCGAGGTAGCCGATGACGCCGTAGCCGGCGGTGATGGCCATCGCGGCGAGCACGAAGCGGTTGCTCGTGTCGGCCCAGAGCGCGGTGGGCAGCAACAGGCTGAGCAGGATGAGCGCGCCGCCCATCGTCGGCGTGCCGGCCTTCACGCGGTGCGACACGGGGCCGTCGGCGCGGACGACCTGGCCGATCTGCTTGCGGCGAAGCTCGCGGATGAACCACGGCGCCACGAAGAACGAGAGCAGCATCGCCGTCATCGTCGCGGCGAGGACGCGGAACGGGACGTAGCGAAGGACGTTGAGGAACCCGAGCGCGCCGTAGCGGCGGCTGAGCGGGAAGAGCAGCTCGTAGATCACGCAGCCCTCCCCTCGCCCGCGAGGAGCATTTGCACGATCGCCTCCATCGCGACGCCGCGCGACCCCTTGACCAGCACGACGTCGCCGGGGCGCACGCGCGCCGCGACGAGTGAGGCAGCGGCTCCGCTGGCCTCCGCGAAGGTCGCGTCGATGCCGGCGGCGGAGGCGATGGCCGCGATGCGGCGCGCCTCGCCCGACACCGCGACGAGGTGCGCCGGGCGCAGCGCGGCGACGAGCCGGCCGATGGCCGCGTGCTCCTCGGCGGCGAGCCCGCCGAGCTCGCGCATCTCGCCGAGCGCGAGCACGAGGCGCCGGTCGGAGCCCGCGGCCTCGGCGGCCGTCGCGATCGAGGCGCGCATCGACGCCGGGTTGGCGTTGTACGTGTCGTCGATGACGAGCGTGCCGTCGGAGCGCGTGCGCGGCGTCAGGCGCCCCGGCTCGTCGGCGACCGCCGCGAGCGTGCGCCCAAACGCCGCCGCGAAGCGCGCCTCGAACCCCGGCAGATCGACCGGGACGAGCGAGAGCGCCTCGAGCACCGCCCACGCCGCGGCGAACGCGAGGGCCGTGGCCTCGCCGAACGCAGGGAGGGTCGTGCGCGCGCCGTCGAGCGACGCGATGGTCGCGGTTCCGCCGTGGGCCGACGAGCGCGCGACGACGCGCACGTCGGCGGACTCGACGGTGCCGTAGGTGATGCGCCGCGCCTCGGGGGCCCGCGCGAGGGCTGCGACGACGCGCGCGTCGTCGGCGTTGGCGACCGCGACGCGACCCGCTCCGAGCGCGGCGAACAGCGCGCCCTTCTCGTCGGCGACGTCGTCGACCGTCCCGAGGCCCGCGGTGTGCGCCACCGCGACGAGCGTCACGACGCCGACGTCGGGCTCTGCGATCGCCGCGAGCCGCTCGATCTCGCCGCGCAGGCTCGTGCCGAGCTCGACGACCGCGAAGCGATGCTGCTCGCCGAGGCCGAGCAGCGTCATGGGCGCGCCCACGAGGTTGTTGAGGTTGCCCTCGGACTCCAGCACCTGGCCCGGCGCGACGGCCTCGAGCGACGCGGCGATCACGCGGCGCGTCGTCGTCTTGCCCGCCGAGCCCGTGACCGCGACGAGGGCGTGCGCGCCGTCGGGGTGCGGCGTGGCGGCCCACCGAACGCGGTGCGCGTGGGCCAGATCGCCGAGGGCCCTGCGGGTGTCGGCCACGAGGACGGCGCCGACACCGGCCGGGACGGCCTCGGCGCTCGAGACGAGCAGGCAGCGCGCGCCCGCCTTCACGGCTGCGTCGAGGAACCGGTGGGCGTCGAACCGCTCGCCCGCGAGCGCGACGAAGAGATCGCCCGGCGCGACGTTGCGCGTGTCGGTCGACACGCCCGTGCAGCCCTCGGCGTCGACGAGCACGCGCCCGCCAGTCGCCGCGGCGATCTCGGCGGTCGTGAAGCACGCGTGGTTGTGCGGGATCGGCGTCGCCATGTCAGCCGGCCCTCCCGCGTCGAAGGGCGAGCGCCGCGCGGGCCTCTTCGCGATCGTCGAAGTGGCGCGTCACGTCGCCGACCACCTGGTAGGTCTCGTGCCCCTTGCCCGCGACGAGCACGACGTCGCCGGGGGCGGCCTCGCCGACCGCGCGCGCGATGGCGCGGGCGCGATCGAGCTCGACGTGGACCAGGGCGCGCGCGCCCGCCGTGCCCGGGAGGATGGCGTCGACGATCGAGCGCGCGTCCTCCGAGCGCGGGTTGTCGCTCGTGACGAACGCCACGTCGGCGGCGCGGGCCACGGCCTCGCCCATGCGCGGACGCTTCGCCCGGTCGCGGTCGCCGCCGCAGCCGAAGACGCAGAGCACGCGCCCACCGGTGAGCGGGCGCACGGCGGCCAGGGCGCGCGCGAGGGCGTCGGGCGTGTGCGCGTAGTCGACGAGCACGAGCACGTCGTCGCCAGGCCCGTCGCAGCGCTCGAGGCGACCGGGCACCGCGACGGCGCCCGAGAGCGCCTCGGCGCCTCGCGCCACGTCGAGGTCGAGCGCCGAGACGATCGCGAGCGCGGCGAGCAGGTTGGAGAGGTTGTGCGCGCCGACGAGCGACGAGTCGAGCTCGACCTCGCCCGACGGCGTGCGCACGCGAGCGCGCGTGCGGCGCGGGTCGGGCGAGAGCGCGACGGGCACGACGTCAGCGCGCGCGCCGACCACGGCCGACACCGTCAGGGTCGGGGCCCGCACGCGCGCGGCGAGCGCGCGGCCGAACGGGTCGTCGACGTCGATGACCGCTGCGCCCGGGCCGAGGTCGACGAACAGCCGCGCCTTCGCGTCGCCGTAGGCGTCCATCGTGCCGTGGAAGTCGAGGTGGTCCTGCGTGAGGTTGGTGAAGGCCGCGACGCGGAAGCGCGTGGCCTCGACGCGCGCCTGCGCCAGCGCGTGCGACGACACCTCCATCACCAGGTGCGTGGCGCCGCGCGCGAGCATCTCGCTCGCGATGCGCGCGAGATCGTCGGCCTCCGGCGTCGTGTGCGAGCCGGGGAGCTCCCAGCCCTCGAAGCGCGTGCCGAGCGTGCCGATCATCCCCGCGCGCCCCCCGGCCCCCTCGATCGCCGTGCGCGCGAGCCAGGCCGTCGTCGTCTTGCCGTTGGTCCCCGTGATGCCGACGACGTCGAGCGCGAAGGTCGGGTGCCCGTACACGGCCGAGGCCGCGCGCGCGAGCCCGACGCGCACGTCGTCGACGCTGACCACCGGGACGGGCGCGTCGCCCACGAACGAGGGCTCGGCCAGCAGCGCCACCGCGCCGCGCGCGATCGCGTCGCCCGCGAACTCCGAGCCGCGCGCCTTCAGCCCGGCGCGCATCGCGAACAGGTCGCCGGGCTCGACGGTGCGCGAGTCCTGCCGCACGCCGGTGACCTGCACCGACGCGTCACCCGTGACGCCACGCGCCGCGATCTCGCGCGCGAGATCGCCGAGCGCGAGGCCGCGCACGGGGCGCGAGGGGGCGAAGACGAGGCTCATGTGGGGGGCTCGAACACGAGCTTCACGCTCGCGCCCTTCGGCAGCGCTGCGCCCGCGGGCGGGTCTTGCTGGGTGAGGCCGCCGCTGCCCTCGACGGCGGGCACGAGGCCGAGCTCGACCGCCGAGCGGACGGCCTCGCGCATCGGGAGCCCCTTCCAGTCGGGGAGGCGGACGGCGCCTGCGCCGAGCGGCGCGCTCGGCGTCGCCTGCTCGCGCACGACGGCCGTCTTGCCCTGCGCCTCGCGCATGAGCTCGTAGGTCGCGTCGGCCGGGTCGACCTCGCCGCTCACCTTCGCGATCGGGTGGGTCTGGACGCCGTGCGGCGTGACGCCGAGGTAGCGCAGCGTCGCCTCGGCGATGCGGCGGAAGGCCGGCGCCGCGACGTAGCCGCCGGCGCGCGCGAGCGCCGGCTCGTCGAGCACGATGGCGATGGCGATGCGCGGACGCTCGGCCGGCACGAAGCCGATGAACGACGAGGTGAAGCGGTCGGCGGTGTACTTGCCCGTCGCCGGGTCGGCCTTCTGCGCGGTCGCCGTCTTGCCCGCGACGTGAAACCCTGGGATGGCCGCCTCGACGCCCGTCCCCTGCCCCTCGGTCACGGCCACCATCATCTCGGCGATGGTGTGGGCGATGGCCGCCGGCACCGCCTCGCGCCGGACGTGCGGGACGCCCTCGCGCACGAGCGCGCCCGTGCCGTCGGTGACGCGCTTGACGAGCACCGGCTCGAGCAGCTTGCCGCCGTTGGCGAGCGCGCTGACGGCCATGGCGAGCTGGATCGTCGTCGCGCTGATGCCCTGACCGAACGACGCCGACGCCGTCTCGACCGACACCCAGGGGCGACCGCGCGCGCGCAAGACGCCCGACGCCTCGCCCGGCAGCGGCAGGCCCGTGGGCTCGCCGAAGCCGAAGCGGCGCAGCGCCTCGTAGAGCTGCGACTCGCCGAGCATCATGCCGATCTTCGCGGCGCCGATGTTCGACGAGACCGCGAGAATCTGCGTCGGGGTCAGCCAGCCGTTGAGGTGCGTGTCGTGGATGGTGACGTTGTCGATCGCCATCGTGCCCCCCTCGCAGAAGATCGTCTGCGTGGGACCGATGACGCGCCCCGCCAGCCCGGCGGCCAGCGTGAAGATCTTCATCGTGCTGCCCGGCTCGAAGCGGTCGACGAGCGCACGGTTGCGGCGCGACGCGACGTCGCTGACGCCGTAGTCGTTGGGGTTGTACCCAGGCGAGTTGGCCAGCGCGAGGATCTCGCCCGTGTTCGGGTCGACGACGATCGCGGAGCCGCCGTTGGCCTCGTACGTGCGGACGGCGGCGTCGAGCTCCTGCTCGGCGGTGAACTGGATGCCCTGGTCGATGGTGAGCTGGACGTCGTGGCCCGCGAACGCCTGCTCGTCCTGCACGCCCTGGCTGAAGATGAGGCGGTTGGAGCGATCGCGCAGGCCGCGGACCTCCTCGGCGTGGCCGCGGAGCTCGGCGTCGAGCTCCATCTCCAGGCCGTCCTTGCCCTCGCCGTCGGGCGACACGAAGCCGAGCAGCGGGCCGGCGAGCTCGCGGTTCGGGTAGAAGCGGTGCCCCTCGCCCTCGACCGTGAGGCCGCGCAGCGGGGGGCTCGACGTCTTCGCGTCGCCGAGCGCGCGGATGGCCTCGACCTCGCTCTTGTCCACGCGGCGCTTGATCCAGGCGAAGCGTCGGCGCGTCAGGATGCGCCGCTCGACCTCGGCCGCGTCGAGCGTGAGCGCGCGGGCGATGCGCAGGGCCGCGTCGCGCGCGACGCCCGGCGCGTGCGCGTCGTCGACGCCGCGCAGAAGCTCGAAGGCGTCGAGCGAGACGCTGGGGACCTCGACGCTGACGGCGAGGGCGGTGCCGTTGCGGTCGTAGAGCGTGCCGCGCTTCGGCGAGACGTGCAGGCGACGCTGGCGCTGCCGCTCGGCCATCTCGCGCCACTCGGCGCCGTCCTCGATCTGCAGCGACCAGGCGCCCGAGACGATCACGCCGAGCCCGAGGCCCATGAGCCCGCAGACGATGCCCATGCGGATCTTGATCCCGCGTGCGCGACGGGCGTCGAGGTTGCGCATGACGTCAGCGCCCCCTCGTGGCGACGGGGGGCTCGATCGGCGCAGGGCCCGCGTCCGCAGACGTGGGGGCGGGGGCGACGGGAGGCGGAGGCGCGACGGCGGGCGCCGCGAGCGGGACGATGCGATCGGCCATCGGCGCCGACATGCCGAGCAGCGTGCGCGCGACGACGTCGACGCGCTGGGGCGTCTGGTAGCTCGCCTGCTCGACCTCGAGCGCGCGCTCGACCTCGCGCAGGCGCCCCTGCTCGGCGCGCGCGCGCCCGAGCTCGTAGCCGAGCTGCATCGTGCGACCGCGCAGCGCCAGGTGCAGCACGAACGCCGCGACGCTCGCGCCGACCGCGAGCGTCCACAGCACGAGGAACGGCGCCTGCAGCTTCATGCGCCCACCCCGCGCGCGAACGGCGCCGGCGGCCTCACGCGCTCACCCTGCGCGCCGCGCGCAGCTTCGCGCTGCGCGAGCGCGGGTTGGCCGCCGCCTCTTCGAGGGACGCGAGCACGGGCTTCTTCGAGAGGCGCTCCCAGGTGTCGCGATCGACGAATGCGCGCTTGACCGGGCGGTCCTCGAGCGAGTGAAACGAGATGAGCGCCGCCACGCCCCCGGGCGCGATCACCGTCGGCAGCGCGGCGAGCAGCGTCGTGAGCTCGTCGAGCTCGCGGTTGACCGCGATGCGCAGCGCCTGGAACGTGCGCGTGGCCGGATCGACCCCGCCGATGCGCGCGGGACCGACCGCGCGCACGACGGCGCGGCGCAGGTCGAGCGTCGTCGTCAGCTGGTCGGCCTCGAGCGCCTGGTGGATGCAGCGCGCGATGCGGCGCGACCGGCGCTCCTCGCCGAGCTGGTAGATGACGTCGGCGAGCTCGTCGACCTCGAGGCGCGCGATGAGCTCGAGCGCGGTCTCCCCCTCGCGGGTGTCCATGCGCATGTCGAGCGGACCCTCGCTGCGGAAGCTCATGCCGCGCGTCGCGTCGTCGAGCTGCGGCGAGCTCACGCCGAGGTCGGCGACCAGCCCATCGACGGCGGGGAGCTCGGCGGACGCCAGCCACTGCGCCACGTCGCCGAAGCGCCCGTGCACGATCGTGACGCGCTCGCCGAAGCGCGCGAGCCGCTCGCGCGAGGCCTCGACCGCCCGCTCGTCGCGGTCGAACGCCACGAGCCTCGCGCCCGGCGCGGCCTCGAGGAGCGCCTCGGCGTGGCCCCCTCCGCCGACCGTCGCGTCGACGTACACGCCGCCCGAGCGAGGCTCGAGGGCGCGCACGACCTCGTCGCGCAGCACCGTGAGGTGGTGGAAGCCTTCGACGAGCGGTCGTTCCATGGGAGCGGGCTCCTCGATCACAGCCGCTCCGCGACGGCGCGCCGGAACTCGACCTGCTCGGCCGGCGACATGGCGGTGGCGGTGGCCCAGCGCTCGGACGACCAGAGCTCGATCATGTGGCCGGCGGCGGCCCAGCGGACGTCGCGCGCGAGGCCCGCGAACTCGCGCAGCGTGCCCGGCACGAGCAGGCGCCCCTGCGGGTCGAGGTCGCACTCGTGCGCGCCGGCGACGTAGAGGCGGCGCAGCCGCACGGCGTTCGCGTCGAAGCGCGGCAGGCCGGCGATCTTCGCCTCGACCTCCTCCCACGCCTTCCAGGGGAAGACGTGCAGGCACGGCTCGTCGTCGAACGGCGAGCGCGTGACGACCAGGCGCAGGTCCCCCGAGGCCGCGAGCACGTCACGGAACTTCGCCGGGAAGCTCGTGCGTCCCTTCGCGTCGATCGCGTGGTCGAAGGTGCCTCGAAACATGGGGTGCCTTGGCTCTGGGCCACCCGAGGGGAGAGAGAGGCACTCTTTGCCACTTTCTCCCACGGACGCCGGCCACCCTACGAGCCGAGGCGCGAGAGTGTCAATCTTTTCTTGGCCAATTCATGGACATTGGCGGGTGGTAAAAGGTGGCACGCATCCGGGGTCCGCGCCCGTGCGGGTGGGACGTTCGGCGCACCGAGGGCAGACGGGGGCCTGGCCCCCCCCCGCGGGGGGCGCTCGACGGCAGGCCGCACGGAGGCGGCGCGCGAGCGGAGGCCTCACCCCGCCGAGGGCGAGGAGGCGCGCGAGGTCAACCGCGCGAGGCGATCACCCGCGCGGAGCGACGGGCGCGCTCAGGCAACCGCGGAGGCCGCGCCGGTCAGGCCGCGTGCGGCGTCACGTTGTCGCGTACCCACGCGATGATCGACGCGAGCGAGGTGCCGGGCGTGAACACGCTGTGCACGCCTGCCGCCTTGAGCTTCGGGATGTCGTCGTCGGGGATGATGCCGCCGCCGAAGAGCACGATGTCGCCCGCGCCGCGCGCGCGCAGCGCCTCGATGACCGCGGGGAAGAGCGTGTTGTGCGCGCCGCTCATGATCGACAGACCGACCGCGTCGACGTCCTCTTGCACCGCGGCGCTGGCGATCATCTCGGGCGTCTGGTGGAGCCCCGTGTAGATGACCTCGAAGCCGGCGTCGCGCAGGGCGCGCGCGACGACCTTGGCGCCGCGGTCGTGACCGTCGAGGCCGGGCTTGGCGACGAGAATGCGGATCTTGGCTTCGCTCATGGGACGAGGACTCTGGCTCTGCTCGAGGGGATGAGGGTCTTCGATTCGCTCACGGGAGGAGAGGCGGTGCTGCGCGAGACCTCGCGCCGCTCAGTGCGACTTCGGCGCGGGGTGGCGAGGAGCTGCACCCTTCTTCGCGCTGCCGCTCGACTTGGGAGTCGACTTCTTCGCGCTGGCCGGCGCGCCGACCACGAGGTGCGAGACCTCGACCTCGCCGCGGTCCTTGGCCGCGACGAACGGGACGCCCTGCGCGTAGCCCGCGGGGACCGCAGCCGTGAGGCGCACGCCGTCGGCGGTGCCCTCGATGGCGGCTCCACGGATGGCGAGGCGCAGGTGGCGCCCCTCGGCCGAGGCGGCGGCGAGCTCGAGCGGGTGCGCGAGCTCCCAGCCCTGGCTCTGACCGTCGACGGCCACGAGGTGCACGCGCGGCGGCGTCGCGGTGTCGACGAAGAGCGCGACGCCGCGCCAGCTCGTCGTGCCCGCCGTGCCACGCAGGCCGAGGCCGCCGGCCTCGGAGACCTGCACGACGCCCTCGATCGCATCGACCCCGGCGTCGCCACAGCCCACCGCGTCGAACCCCGAGCCGCCCGGCTCGCTCGCGACCTCGAGGTGGCCCTCCTCGAGCAGCGCGACGCGCGGTGCCCCGAAGAGGCGCAGGTAGGTGCGCGTGGCGTCCGACCAGCGCTCGCCGGCGACGCGGGCGACGCGGGCGCGCGGCAGCGAAGCGGGCCCGAGGGGCTTGCCGTCGCGCAGGATGGCGGCGGCCTCGCTCGGGCGGCCGAGCTGGTAGTGGGCGCCCGCGAGCGTGAAGGCCTCGACGACCCCCGCGCCGTCGACGCGCACGTCGGTGACCTCGACCGGAGCGACCGAGCCGTCGTCGCGCGTGACGCCCGCGCGCAGCCGCGTCAGCGCGGGCTGCGCGGCGTCGGCCGGCGTGGCGAGCAGCGTGAGCCCGAGGGCGAGCTGCTCGACGAGCTCGGGGTGGCCGCCGAGCGCGCGCGTCGCCGCGAGGTCGATCGCGCGCGGCACGTCGATGGCGACCAGCCGAGCCGCCCGCGCGACGAACGCCGCGGGCG
>CAITLX010000160.1 GCA_903893335.1 uncultured delta proteobacterium
TCGCACAGACGAGCGTCGAGCTCGCGCTGCGCGTGCCTCGGGCGCACGCGAGCGCGCTGCGCACCCCCTCGGGCTACCTCGCGGTGGTCGGGGGCGAGCGGCTGAGCGGCGCGGGGCCCGCGGGCGAGATCGAGCTGCTCGTTCCGTGAGCGGGGGCGGCGCCGCGACGCCGACGCTCACCCCACGTTCGCGCGCGAGCGACGACCGACGACGGCGGCGAACGCAGGCGCCTGCACCGTGGAGCCGGGGAGCGCGAGCACGCGCACGACGCTCCCCTCCCCCTCGACGCGCGCTCCCGCGGAGATGACCGAGCTCTCGAGCTCGACGCCGGGCGCGACGTAGGCGTCGGGCGAGACCCACGACGCGAGCCCGCGCCGGATGAGCCACGCGACGTTGGCCGCGATGAGGCTGCGCGCGTCGCCGATGTCGTGCCAGACGCCCTCGTGCTCGACCGTCGCGATGCGCCCCCCCGCGGCGAGCGCGGGCAGCGCGACGTCGCCCACCAGGCAGCCCTCGCGCGGGAGGCGGTGACGAAGCTCCTCGCCCACGACCTGCACGCCGAGGAAATCGCCCCCGCGCGCCTCGGCGCCGAACGAGCGCCCGCGCAGCCGCACGATGGCGCCGGACTCGTCGAGCCCCACGGTGCCCTTGCCCAGCTCGCGCGGAGCGACGACCCAGGTCGCGAGCGCGCGGCGCTCCGCGTGCGCGGCGAGCACCTCGGCCACGTCGAGATCGGGCGCGAGCATGTCGGCGTTCCACACGAGCACCGGGCCCGGGCCGAGCACCAGCGCCGCGTTGGCGAGCCCACCGGCCGTGCCGAGGATCTCGGGCTCGTGGATGAGCTCGAGCGCGCGCGGCTGGGTGCGGGCGAACCACGCCAGCTCGACGGCGAGGTGGTGGGTGTTGATCGCCATGCGCTCGACGCCCGCGCGCACGATCGCGTCGAGGGCGTGCTGCAGCGCCGGGCGATCGCCCACCGGCATGAGCGGCTTGGGCAGCTCGTCGGTGAGGGGCCGGAGGCGCGTACCGAGCCCGGCTGCGAGCACGAAGGCGGACGGAGGCATCGAGGAGACGAGAGCCTAGCCTCGCGCGGGCGCGGCGGGACACCCATTCCGCACCCGACTCGCGTTACGCTGCGCGTCGATGCCCCCCCGCCCTCACCTCCCCGCCCTGCGGCTCGCCGCCGCCTCCCTCGCGTTCTCGGCCGCCGCGCTCGGCTGCTCGTCGTCGGACGCGCCCGCCGAGCCCGCCACAGGCGACCCGTTCACCGTCACGTTCCCGAGCGACTTCGTCTGGGGCACGGCGTCGGCTGCCTACCAGGCCGAGGGGACGCACGCGCCCGGCGGCGCGACGGTGCCGTCGAACTGGCAGGAGTGGGAGGCGCTCGGCAAGATCAAGGACGGGCAAACCAACGCCGACGGCGCGGGCTTCTACGAGCGCTACGACGCCGACTTCGCGCTCGCCGAGCAGCTCGGCACCCACGCCTACCGCCTCGGCGTCGAGTGGGCGCGCATCGAGACCGCGCCCGGCGTGTTCGACGCCGACGCCATCGCGCACTACCGCGCGGTGCTCGCGTCGGCGCGCGCGCACGGGCTCGAGCCGATCGTCACGCTGTACCACTGGGTCGTCCCGCTCTGGGTGCAGTCGCCCAAGCAGCACGTCGATCTCGTGGGGCAGGCGCCGACCAGCACGACCTCGAACGGCAAGGTCGTGCTCCACAGCGCGTTCTCCGACGCCTTCGTGCCCTTCGCCGCGAAGATGGGCGAGGCGCTCGGCGATCTGGTCGACACCTGGGTCGTGCTCAACGAGCCCTACAGCGTCATCAGCGCGGGCTACCTCATCGGCTCGCACCCCAACGGCAAGCTCTTCGACCTGCTCGGCGCCCGCAACGCGACGCTCAACTACGCCATCGCCTACCCCGCCGCGTACGACGCGCTGCACGCCAGCGACACGGCCGACGCCGACGGCGACGGCGTCGCGGTGCGCGCGGGCAACGCGATGGTGGGCTCGGCGGCGGTGCCGTCCGACCCGAACAGCGCGGCCGACGTCGGCGCCGCCAAGCGCATGGGCTACTTCGTCAACGAGCTCCTGATGAACGCGTGGAGCTCGGGCGCGCTCGACGTCAACGTCGACGGCGACACCTCGGACACCGACGGGCCCGTGCCCGAGGGCGTGTACGAGGCGCAGCTCGGCAACCGCCTCGACTACGTCGGGCTCAATTACTACAGCGTGATCCGCACGCGCAGCTGCCCCGGGCTCGCGTCGGCGCTCTCGTCGCAGGGCGCCGAGGCGCAGGCCATCGCGCAGAACCTCGGAGCCCTGCCCGCGCTCGGCGCGCCCCTCGGTGCGCCCATGAGCGAGAACGGCCTCGAGGTCGTGCCCGAGGGCTTCCTCCAGACGATGCGCGTGTACGACGCTTACACGCACGCGGCGTCGGGGCGGCTGCCGATGTGGGTGCTCGAGAACGGCCACGGCGACTGCGACGACGACCAGCGCCCCCAAGTACCTCGCCGAGCACCTCTACCAGCTCGGCCTCGCGCTGCGCGAGGGGATGCCGCTGCGCGGCTACATGCACTGGTCGCTCACCGACAACTTCGAGTGGGGCGACGGCCGCGACCAGTGCTTCGGCCTCTACAAGGTGGACTACGCCCACGACATGGCGCGCGTCGCCACCAAGTCGGTGCCGCTGTACCGCGCGGTGACGCAGGCAGGCGCGATCGACCGCGCCCTCTACGACACGTACGCCGCCGCGCGCTACCCCACCGACTGCAACTCGATCGCCGACGCCGCCGCGCGCCAGACCTGCCTCGACGCGCTGCCGCCGAGCCCGCTCGCGAAGATCCAGACCCTCGTCGACTCGCTCTGCAAGCCCTGACGCGGCCGTCAGACGGCACCGCCCGCGCCGCGTGGGGTATCGTGCCCGCCATGCGTCGCATCTGGCTCGGGCTCCGCTCGCTCTCCTGCTCGCTGCCGCTCGTGGCAGCCCTCTCGTGCTCGGCGGGGGGGAGCACCTCCACGTTCCACTCGGACGCCGGCGCCGGCGGGAGCGGCGGGCTGGGGTTCGACGCCGCGACGAGCCTCTGCGGGTCGTGCCAGGCCGGCGCGTACGTCGCGTGCGACTCCGAGGGGCAGCCGACGAGCACGACGCCGTGCAGCAGCGACCAGGTGTGCGTGCCCGGCCTCGGGTGCGCGCTCTGCCAGCCCAACGCGACGACCTGCGTCGCCAACGAGGTGCGCCGCTGCGCCCCCGACGGCAGCAGCCAGGACGAGCTCGTCGAGTCGTGCGACGTCGGCGCGGGCTACACCTGCTCGTTCGGCGCGTGCAAGACGGGCTGCGACGTCGCGACCGACCAGCCCTCGAACGTCGGCTGCGAGTTCTGGGCGGTCGATCTCGACCAGCAGGACGGCCTCGGCAACGACCCCGCGAGCATGCCCTGGGGCGTCGTGCTGTCGAACGCGGGGCAGACCGCGGCGAACGTGACCATCGAGATGAACACCGCGGCGGTCGGCAAGCCGATCGCGCCTGGCCCGGTCAAGCAGCTGACCATCGCGCAGGGTCAGCTCGCGCAGGTCATCCTCCCGACGCGCGAGCTCGACTGCGGCACCAAGCCGAACGACTACGCCTCGCCCGGCACCTGCCTGTCGTCGCGCGCGTTTCGCATCGTGTCGTCCGCGCCGATCGTGGTCTACCAGTTCAACGTCTTCGTCAACGCGTACTCCAACGACGCGTCGCTGCTCCTCCCGACCAACGCGCTCGGTCGCGTGCACCGCGTCATCGGCTGGGGCGCGGGTCACCCGATCAACGTCGGCTTCCCCGGCGTCGGCGTCGATCGCTCGTACGTCACCGTCGTCGGCACCACGCCCGGCACGCACGTCACGGTCAAGCCCACCTGGCGCATCAAGGGCAACCCGCCCATCGCGACGACGAACGCCGGCGGCACCATCCAGGCCGTCCTCGGGCCGTTCGACGTGCTCAACCTCGAGACCGACGACGCCACCTTCCAGGAGTCGCAGGACCCGATGGTGACCGATCTCAGCGGCACGTCGGTCGAGTCCGATCAGCCGGTGGCCGTCTTCAGCGGCGTCGAGTCCACCGGGGCGCCCGGGATGTTCACCGTCCCGACCGGACCGAACTGGGGCGACGGCAACACCTGCTGCCTCGACCACCTCGAGGACCAGATGTTCCCGATGGAGTCGCTCGGCAAGAACTACCTCCTCACCCGCAGCCCGATCCGCTCGACGGGTAGCTGGGCCGAGCCCGACGTGCTGCGCTTCGTCGGCGCGGCCGAGACCGCGACCGTGACGACGAGCCTCCCGGCGCCGTACAACTCGTTCACGCTGCAGCCGGGCGAGGTGAAGACGACCTGGGCGCAGGACGACGTCACGGTCGAGTCGAGCGCGCCGGTGCTGGTCGGCCAGATCCTGGTGAGCAACCAGCTGGTCGACGGCCCAGCCATCGGCGACCCGTCGCTCACGGTCTACCCTCCCGTAGAGCAGTTCCGCGAGCACTACCTCTTCCTGACGCCCGGCTCGTGGGCGCAGAACTGGGTCGTCATCGGCGCGGAGATCGGCA
>CAITLX010000161.1 GCA_903893335.1 uncultured delta proteobacterium
CCCGAGTTCTGCGAGGTCGACCCGGAGACCTGGACGCTCTGCCCCGACGCGCTCGCCCGAGCGCGCATGCGGGCGCCGTAGGCGCGGCGGCGCGCGAGCGTGGCGTCGAGCGTCGCGAGGCCGTGGAGCGCGACGGCCGCGCGCAGCTCGTCGAGCTTCGCGTTCGGGCCAGGCGTCGAGTCGAGCGGGTCGGGCGCGAGCCCGTGCGTGCGCAGGCGGCGCAGCTCGGCGGCGAGCCTCGGGTCGCGCGCGACGACGAGCCCCCCCTCCACGGCCGGCAGCACCTTGGTGGCGTGGAGGCTGAAGGTGACGACGTCGGGCTCGGGGGGCACGCGCACGCCACCGACCGACGTGCCGAGCCCGTGCGCGTCGTCGTACACGAAGGGCACGCCGGCCTCGCGGCAGAGCGCCCCGATGGCCGCGGTGTCGGGCGGCACGCCGAACGCGTTGACCGCGACGACGGCGGCGTAGCGACGACCCCCGCGCAGCAGGCGGGCGAGCGCCTCGGGGCAGAGCGTCCAGGTCTCCGGGTCGACCTCGCAGAACTCGGGCGTGAGGCCGAGCAGCTCGAACGCCGACGCCGTCGCGGCGTAGGTGAACGACGGCAAGATGAAGCGCCCCTCGAGCCCGAGCGCGAGCGCGGCGAGCGTGAGCGCCACGGTGCCCGACCCGACCGCGACGCTGTCGTCGACGCCGAGCCATCCCGCGACGCGCGCCTCGAACTCGCGCACGAGCGGGCCTCCGTTGGTCAGGTGCCCGCTCACGAGCGAGCGGCGCAGCCGCGCGAGCAGCGCGGTGTCGGGCTCGACGAAGGGCCGCACCCAGGGCACGGGCTGCGTCGGCGGCGCGGCGCTCGCGGCGCCCTCCGCGAGCAGCCCATAGCCCGCGAGCGTGCGTCGCAGGCCCGTCTCGAGGTCGATGGTCGCGCGGAAGCCGGTCGCCTCGGCGAGCGCCTCGACGTCGGGGACGCGGTGGGGGATCTCGTCGAAGCCCGCGCCGAACGCCTGCGCGCCCGGCACGACGCGGGTGCCCGCGCGGTGGCCGGTGAGGCGCACGACGAGGTCGGCGAGCGCGCGCATCGAGACCGGCTCGGCGCGCCCGACGTTGAACGCGCGTCCAAGAAGCCGGTCGCCCGATTCGAGCTCGGTCGCGAGGCGCAGCGTCGCCTCGACCGCGTCGTCGACGTGGCAGAAGCAGCGCACGGCCTCGCCTCCGTCGACCAGCGTGAGCGGCTCGCCCCGCTGCACCGCGCCGACCATCTTGGCGAGCACGCGACCTTGGCCGGGCGCGTCGAGGCCGTGCCCGTACACGTTGAAGTAGCGCACCGTCAGGTGGCGGAGCCCGCGCCGCGCGAGCGCCGCCGCCCACTGCTCGGAGGCGAGCTTGGAGATGGCGTACGACCACCGCGGCCGATCGACCGGGCCGATCACGGCGTCGGCGGACTCGTGCAGCGGGTCGGTGTTCTTGCCGTAGATCTCGCTCGTGCTGACCAGCACGACGGGGCGGCCGTGGCGCACGCACGCCTCGAGGACGTTGCGGGTGCCGAGGATGCCGACCTCGAGGACCTCCTCGGGGCGCGCGAGGTACTCGTCGACCCCAACCACCGCCGCGAGGTGCAGCACGAGCGAGCAACCGCGGACCGCCTCGTCCATCGCCGCCGCGTCGCGGACATCGGCGGTGAGGTGGCGCACGCTGGGGCAATCGGTCGCGGTTGGCTCCGGGCGAGGGCCGATGTCGAGCGCGACGACCCCCCTTCCGAGGCCCGCGAGACGCTCGACGAGGTGGCGCCCGACGAAGCCGCGCCCGCCGGTGACGAGCACCGGGAGAGCGGGTGGTTTCAGGTCGAGCATCGCGCGCCTTTCGCGACAGGCGAGCGCCTCGAACGATGCGAAAAGGAAGCGGTTTGCAAGGTGCTCCGGGGTCGTCCGACCGGCGCCTCGGCGTGCCCCGCTCGAGACCTCCGTGAGCGGCGACGCTAGCACCCTCCGTGTCTCATGCGCGCGTCTGTGTCGTCGCGCGACCTGGCAATCGACCCGAAAAATGGAGAGGGCGGCAATCGATCGCTTTGGGCGTGACAAGTCGCCCCAGTTTGGCGATGATGGCGTGTTAAGGATTTGTTAATCGATCGCGCTGGGGGTCAGTCGATGGGTTACGTGGACGGTTTGCTCGTGGCGGCCCACGCGGTGGCGGGCGGTTACCTGCTCTGGCTGGCGGTCTTCCGAGTCCGAGCCGGGGTGGGCAGGCGCTGGTTGCCCTCGGCGGGGCTGGCGGTGGTGGCGCTTGGGTCGCTGCTCGCCTTCGGCCTCACGAGCCGCCACGCCGTTCCGATCGATCTCCTGACGCCGCTGCAGGAGGGGTCGGGCGCGTGCACCCTCGAGCGCATCCATGGCTCGGGGGCGCACGCGCAGCCCGCGTTCTTCGCCGTCATGTCCTTCCTCATGGGGGGCGACGACCCCGACATCCGCGACCACGTCCGGGTCAACCTCTGGCTGACGCTCGTCGCCGCCACGCTCATGTTCGGGCTCGTGCTCGAGTGGGTCGACCGCTTCGGTGCGGCCGTGGCGGCCGTCGTGCTCACCTTCGCCTGCTCGCTCGCGCTGCGCGCCGAGTTCTCCGGCACTCCCGCGGCGCTCGTGTGGGTCCAGCTTCTCACCGGGGTCGTGGCCATCGCGGTGGCTCGTGACCCGGCGCCCGCGCTCGCCCGCGCGCGGCCGGTCGCGCGGGCGCTCGCCGTCCTCGCCGCGCTCATGGTCGTCGCCACTCGGGTCGAGCTTTCGGTCGTGGTCGTGCCTGCCGTCGCGGTCGCCCTGCTGCCAGCCGCTCAGGTCGGCGAGGCAGCCGACGCGCTCGACCTTCGCTTGCGCGGCTGGGTCCGCGCGGCGCTGCGTCCGCGCGTCGTCGTCGGCGTGGTCGCGCTCGGCGTGGTCATCGAGGAGCTCGTGCGAGCGGTCGAGATGCCGCTCTGGCTCAAGACCGGGCTCGCCGCCGTCAACCTCGTCGCTCCCTCGTCGTTCGATCTCGGGGCCGCCGTCATCGGGCCCTGGTCGTGGCCCATTCTCGGCGTCGGCGCGGTCGGGGTCCTCGCCACGCTCGGACGCCCCGTGCGCTGGGCGCTCCCGCCCTGGACGCTCGCCGCGCTGGCGCGGGTCTACGGCCGGGCGGCGCACGGCAGCGGCTACGAGCTTCAACGGTACGCGGCCCACGTCCTGCCCCTGCTCACGCTGCTCGTCATCGAGGGCTGGGGCGTCGTCGAGCGCTGGTCGTGCGAGCGCCGGTGGCCGGCTCCGTGGCGCTGGTTGGCCCTCGCGTTCGTCTGCATGTCCGTGCGATGGCCCTCGGTGCAGGGAACGAGCCGAGCGTGGCTGCGTGACGGCGCGCCGGGAAACCGCGGCGAGGTGATGTCGGTCTTCCCGCTCAACCGTGCGCCGCAGCAGGAGGTCCGGTGGCTGCTGCGCAGCGTCGATGCGGAGCCCGGGTGCGTGTTCGTCGCGCACGTCGCGAGCAACGTCGATGACGGGCGCTGGGCCTGGAAGGCGTTCGGGCGTCCCGTGGGGCGGGTCCTGACGGCCCCGCCCGAGACGCTCACCGCGCAGCAAGCGGCCGACTCCGCAGCGCCGGGCGCTTCGTGCGTGCGGCTCTACCAGGGGATCGACTGCGCGCTCGAGCGCGGGCAGGCCATGTGCGCCGAGGACGCGCGCGGTCTGCGGCGGCTCGCCGAGACGCACCTCGACGTCGCCGTCTACTCCGACCCCGACGAGTACGGCGATCTCAGCGACACGGCGCGCCTCGCGATCTACGATCTGCGCTCGGTCGCCGAGCCGCCGACCTCCCACGCCGCCATCCGCTGAGCGCTTCGATACCGCCCTTCCGCGGCGCGCCCCCTGCGGATAGCCTGGGCGCGAGGGCGATCGATGAGCGAACCGACGATGGTGACGCGCCGCAGCTTCCTGCGCGGCGGCGTGCTGCTCGTGTGCGCCGCGCCGGGGCTCGCCTCCGAGGGGTGCGCGTCGTCCGACGAGCCCGCCGCGCCCGGCGCGCCGGCTGCCAGCGCGTTGCCCACGAAGGTGGGGCCCTGGACGGTGCCGGCCGACACCACGCTCGCGCCGCGCCACTACGCGCTGCTCTGCGCGGTCGCCGACGCGCTGCTGCCGGGCGACGACGCGTCGCCGGGGGCGCACCTCGCGGGCGCGGCCTTCTACATCGATCAGCTGCTCGGGGCGTTCCGCGTCGATCCGCCGCGCATCTTCGCCGGCGGTCCGTACTCCGGGCGCCACGGCGGCGAGGCCGGCTTCGCGTCGTTCCAGCGCCTCACGCGCGTCGAGGAGCTTCGCTGGCGCACGACCCTCGAGGGCTCGCGCGGCCTGCCCGAGCGCGAGTGGAACGGCCCGGTCGTCGGGCTCGTCGAGCGTTACCCCGCGGGGCTCGACGCGATCGACGCGTCGGCGACGACGACCTTCGGCGAGAGCTTCCTCACGCTCGACCTCACGCGCCGCCAGACCATCCTCGGCGGCGCCGACCCCGACTTCGTGCAGCTCGCCTACGAGCACGTCGTCGAGGGGACGTGGGGCGACCCGGCGTACGGCGGCAACGCCGACATGCTCGGGTGGAAGGCGATCCGCTACGAGGGCGACCGGCAGCCGATCGGCTTCTCGGCGCGCGAGATGTCCAACCCCGAGGAGGGCTGACGTGGCCACCGACTTCGACGCGGTCGTCATCGGCTCGGGCGCGGGGGGCGGCATGGCCGCCTGGACGCTCGCCGCGCGCGGCTGGAAGGTCGCGCTGCTCGAGAAGGGGCGAAACCCCTGGCCGCGGCTCGACAGCCCGACGCCGAGCGGCTCGCTGCTCGGCAACGACGAGATCAAGGGCGAACGCTTCTACGGGTACCACGACCCATTCATCGAGCCGCGCACCTTCAGCGCGGGCGACGGCGGCAAGGTGACCACGGGGGCGGTGCAGGGGCTCGGCGTCGCGCTCGGCGGCGGCACCGTGTTCTACGACGCCGACTGCCCGCGCATCACCGACGTCGACACGCGGCTGCTCACGACCTTCGGCGCGGTCGAGGGCGCCGACGTCGTCGACTGGCCGATCCACTACGCCGACCTCGCGCCCTACCTCGACGAGACCGAGCGCCTCATCGGCGTGCAGGGGCAGGCCGGCGCCGACCCCTTCGCCGAGGCGCGCGGCGCGTACCCGATGCCGCCGGGCTATCCCCCCAAGGCGGGCATGATGCTCGCGCGCGCGGCGCGCTCGCTCGGGCTGCACCCGCACCCGATGCCGATGGGCATCAACTCGACCTTCTACCGGGGGCGCCCCGCCTGCACCAACTGCGGCTACTGCCACTTCGGCTGCCCGGTCGACGCCAAGGCCTCCACCGCCGTGACCGTCATTCGCGACGCGTTGCAGACGGGCAACGTCACCGTGCTCGCC
>CAITLX010000162.1 GCA_903893335.1 uncultured delta proteobacterium
CGCCCGCGGCCTGCGCCCGCACCGACGCCTCGGCCGCGGCGGCCTCGGCCTTGCCCGCGTCGGTGAGCGGCAGATCGACGAGCGGCACGAGCAGCACGTCGCCGCGTCGCAGCGCCGCCCCCTCGAGGTGGTTGTAGCGATCGAGCACCCACCCCTTCTCCTTCTCGCCGAGGAAGCGCAGCGCGATCGTGACGACGTTCTCTCCCTGGCCGACGACGTAGCGCAGGTTGTACGGCACGCGGATCTCGGCGGCCTCGGCCGGCGCGATCCAGGGCATCGAGTCGTTGGCGCGCGCGAGCACGTCGGCGCGCCCCTCGTCGCCGAGCGCGGCGCGCGCGAGCGAGGCCCATGTGTCGCCCGCCGCGACGCGCAGGTGGCCGATGGCCGGGACCTCGAGGCGCATGCCGGCGACGATGGGCGTGCCGCCGCCGAGGTCGAGCCCGTTGGCGGCGACCAGCACGCGCTCGAACTGCAGGTTGCCGTACGCGCGCTCGGCGATCTGCGCGAGCGTCTCGCCCTTCTGCACGACGTGCGGAAAGGCGCTCGCCGGGCGCGGCGCGAGCAGCGTCAGGGCGAAGGCGAGCGGGAGGGTCCAGCCGCGGGGCATGACCTGTGAGCCTACCAGCCTCGGCGCGCGCGCGCCGAGGCGCGGGCAGCGCGCACCCCCGGCGCGCTTCCCCGGTGCGGGCGCGCGTGTCACATTGGGCGGTCCTCGGCGGCGCGCCGCTCGAGGGTCGTACCCTCGGAGCTTCTTCGCCGATGTCCACCCGCTCGTCCCTCGCGCTCGCGCTCCTCGCCGCCTCGTCGCTCGCCGCCTGCGGCTCGACGGCCTCTGCCCCCGCCGAGGGCGCCGGGGGTGACACCGGCGGCGAGCCCCCCGGCGCCGTGGCCCCGCAGATGCTGTCGGGCCCGAGCAACAGCTTCCTCGAGGCCGAGACGAGCATCGCCGTCACGGCCGACGGCGTGGTCGCAGCCGCGTACATCGGCGAGTCGTTCCACAGCACCAACGGCTACAACTTCTCGGTCGACGACGGCCAGTCGTGGCAGGCCGGCCAGCGGCTCGACTCTCCCGGCGGCATCGAGGCGAGCGACCCGGTGCTCACCGCCGACCCGAGCGGCAACCTCTACATGGTGTGGCTCGGCTTCAAGCGCGACGCCTCGGGCCAGAGCCCGAGCAATTTCCGCATGTGGGTCGCCAAGGCCGCGGCGGGCACGACGCAGTTCGTCGACCCGGTGCAGGTCGGCGCGGGCGTGCTCGGCACGGCCGATCAGCTCGACAAGCCCTGGATCACCACGCTCGCCGACGGCGCGCTGCTCGCGACCTTCGCGCGCACCTCGACCGGCGGCGTGCTGTCGGCGCGCTCGGACGACGCGGGGCAGTCGTGGGACGTGACCACCATCTCCGAGGACGGCCGCAGCTTCGCCAACCTCGCCTACCCCTGCCAGGCCGCCGACACGGGGCGCACCTACGTCGTCTACATCTACTCGGCCGGCTTCGGCGCGCCGTCGGTGCGCTTGCAGTGGAGCGACGACCGCGGAGACAGCTGGCCCTCGGACAACGTGCTCGACGTGCAGGCGAGCGGCGAGCCGACGGCGTTCGAGGACCCGACCTGCGTCGCGTCGGGCAACGACGTGTGGGTCTCGTACGGGCTCTCGGGCGACTCGCTGTTCGGCAGCATGTCGCGCTCGCCCAAGCTCGACGCCGTGCGCGTCGCGCACTCGGGCGACGGCGGCGTCAGCGTCGCCGAGCGCGTCGACGCCCACGACGGCGCGGCGGGCCGCTACTTCTCGCACCCGCAGCTCGCGCGCACGGCCACCGGCGCGCTCGAGCTCGTCTACTACGCGGGCCAGAGCGACGGCGACACGGCGGGCACGCTGGTGCACGCGCGCTCCGAGGACGGCGGCGCCACCTTCGCGCCGAGCGAGGTCATCGCCTCGCCCATCACGCTCAGCTTCGACCGCGCCAGCCAGCTCTGGCTCGGCGACTACGTCGGCGTCGCCGCCGCGCGCGACAGCCTCTACGTCAGCTACGTCGACAACACCCGCAGCTCGATGCAGGGCCCGACCAGCCACGTCGCGGTCTGGCGCGGGCCTGCTCGGTGACGCTCGCGCTCGCGGCCACGGGGCTCACCAGCGGCGTCGGCATGCGCCTCGCCGAGGTGGCGCGCGAGCGCGGCCTCGCGCTGGCCGGCCTGGTGCGCGACCTCGATCGCGACGACGCGCGCCGGCTCGCGAGCCTCGGGGTGCGGCTGGTGCAGGGCGATCTGGGCGACCGCGCGGCGCTCGGCGAGGTCGCGCGCGGCGCGGGCGCGTTCGTGCACATGGCCGCGCACGTGGGCGACTGGGGCCCGCGCGCCGAGTTCGAGCGCGTCAACGTCGAGGGCACGCGCAACGCGCTCGAGGCCGCGGCGGCCGCGGGCGTCCGGCGCTTCGTGCACCTCTCGTCCACGTCGGTCTACGGGCGCCCCGACCGCGGCCGCGTCACCGAGGCTTGGCCGCGCGAGCGCTCGGGCCAGGCCTACGACGACACCAAGACCGACGCCGAGGTGCTCGCGTTCGAGCGCGGCCACGCGCTCGGCCTCGAGGTCGCCGCCATCCGGCCGCCCATCATCTACGGCCCGTACGACCGCAATTTCATGCCCCGCGCCGTCGACACGATCGCGCGCGGCCGCATGCTGCTCATCGACGGCGGACGCGCGCCGCTCAACCTCGTGTGGGCCGACCACGTCGTCGACGTGCTCTTGCTCGCCGCCGAGGCGCCCGCTGCGGCCGTCGCGGGCGAGGCGTTCAACGTGATGGACGGCGTCTCGGAGACGCCCGCGTCGGTGCGCGAGGTCATGGAGACCCTCGCCCGCGCGGCCGGCCTGCCGCCCCCCACGCGCTCGGTGCCCTACCCCATCGCGCTCGGCATCGGCCACGCGCTGTGGAACGCGTTTCGCCTCGCGGGCGCGTCCAAGGCGCCGCCGGTCACGCCGTTCGTCGTCAAGCTGATGAGCCGCCACGTCGTCTACGACGCGGGCAAGGCAGCGCGCGTGCTGGGCTGGAAGCCGCGCCTCGGGTCGCTCGAGGGCGTCGCGCGCTACGCGAAGGCCTTCCGCAAGGTCGGCTGACCGCCCCCGCGCGACGCTCGACGCCGCGCCGCCGCCGTGGTGAAACCGCCCGCGTGATGCAAGGCCTCGGCAAACCGCAGCTCCTCATCGGCAGCGCCCCCGACTGCGACATCGTCGTCGCCGGCCCGGGCGTCGCACCTCGGCACGCCCGCATCGTCAACCAGGGAGGCGGCGCGCTCGTGTTCGTCGACGACGGCCAGGGGGCCTCGTTCGCGAACGGCGCGCCGCTCGCGCCCGGCCAGCCGGTGGCGTTCGACTTCCGCACCGCGTTCGTCGTCGGCCAGGTGCCCGTGCCGCTCGCGCACCCGGCCATCGCGCTGATGCTGCTCGGGCGAGGGGCCGCAGCCGCCGGGCCGCGCGTCACCATCGGCCGCGAGGCCTCGCGCGTGATGCTCGCCTTGCAGCACCCCGCCGTCTCGGCGCTGCACGCCGAGCTCGACCTCGAGCGCATGACGCTGCAAGACCTCGGCTCGACCGGCGGCGTCTGGATCGCCGGCCAGCGGCTCACGCCGCAGCAACCGGTGCAGCTCGACCCGTCCACGAGCGTCGCGTTCGGCCCCATCGTCATGCCCGCCGGGCTGCTCGTGCAGGTCGCGCGCGGGCTCGTCGCGCCCGCGGGCGCCCCCGTCGCCGGCCCCACGCCCGCCGGCGCGCCCCCGCCCGGCGCGGTGAAGCACCAGACGATCGTCGGTCAGCTCGACTTCCGCTCGGGCCCCCCCGAGCGCAGCATCGGCCGCACCCCCGACAACGACATCGTCGTCGCGCACCCGCAGGTCTCGAGCCGCCACGCGGCGCTCGTCAAGTCGGGCGACGCTCTCTTCCTCGAGGACCGGGGCAGCGCCAACGGCACGTTCGTGCGCGGCCAGCGCCTCGCGCCCGGCCAGCGCGTGCCCGTCGTCGACGGCGAGAAGATCTACGTCGGCCCCATGCCGCTCGTCGTGCGCATGGCAGGCGGCGCGGCGAGCACCGCCGACGTCGTCATCGACGACGCGGCGCAGTGGGCGGGCCAGCCGCTCTACGAGATCGAGGCGTGGGACCTCTTCCTGCAAGTGCCCGATCGCGACGACCCGGGCACGATGAAGACGCTGCTCGACCACGTGTCGTTCAAGGCGCTGCCCGGCGACATGATCGCGCTGATGGGCCCGTCGGGCGCCGGCAAGACGACGCTGCTGCTCGCGCTCAACGGCTACCTGCCGCCCACCGCCGGCCAGGTGCGCGTCAACGGCGAGGACCTCTACCTCATCTACGACGCGCTCCGCGGCTCCATCGGGTACGTGCCGCAGGACGACATCGTGCACCCCGAGCTCACCGTCTTCGAGGCGGTGCGCTACTCGGCGCGCTTCCGCCTGCCGCCCGACTACAGCGACGAGGAGATCGACCGCCGCGTCGACACCACGCTCGCGCAGCTGAGCCTCGAGCAGGTGCGCAACCTCCAGATCGGCAAGCCGGAGAAGAAGGTCTTGTCGGGCGGCCAGCGCAAGCGCGTCAACATCGCGATGGAGCTGGTCACCGACCCGGTCATCCTCTTCCTCGACGAGCCCACCAGCGGCCTCGCGGCCGACGACGCGACCTCGCTCATCCTCCTGCTCAGCGAGCTCGCGAAGAAGACCGGCAAGACGATCGTCATGACGATCCACCAGCCGGCCAAGGACGAGTTCGAGAAGTTCAACCTCGCGCTGGTCATGGGCTACGGCGGCGTGCCCATGTTCTACGGGCCGACCTCGCCCGACGCGTACCGCTTCTTCGGCTCGTGGAACGAGCGCCAGGGCAAGCCCGTGGTCGACACGCCGCGCGACATGTTCGACATGATCACGCAGCGCGAGAAGGCGGCGTTCGACGCCGTGCGCGCCGAGGATCCGTCGGCGCCGCGCTGGAAGGCGCGCGGCCGCGCGGCCAAGGAGTGGAACGCCGAGTTCTTCCGGCAGGACGCGCCCACGTTCCAGAAGATGTACTCCGGCAGGCGCGCGGTGGGCACCGAGCCGACCTCGCGCGGCGTGCCGCACCGCAGCGCGACCACCAAGGGCCAGCTCGGCCTGCTCCTGTCGCGCTACGCGAAGATCAAGGCGCGCGACGTGACCGGCGCCGCGATCATGTTCTTGCAGGCGCCCATCATCGGCGTGCTGCTCGCGCTCGTGTTCGGCAGGCAGAAGAGCGCCGTGCCCGCGTGGTGCCTCGGCCCCGCCACGCTCCTGCAGAAGCAGCTCGGCGCGACCGTCCCGCTCGACCCGAGCCAGCTGCCCACGACCCACGACAACGTGCCGGCCATCTTCTTCCTCGTCGTCGCCGCCGTCTGGTTTGGCACCTCGAACGCCGCCCGCGAGATCGTCAGCGAGCGCGCCGTCTACATGCGCGAGCGCATGGTCAACCTCGGCCTGTTTCAGTACGTGCTCTCGAAGTACGCGCTGCTCACGGTCGTGTGCATCGTGCAGTGCACGCTGCTGCTCGGCATCGTCTTCGTCGCGCTCGGCTTCGGCGGCGGCCCCGTCGCGTTCGTCACCGAGCTGCTGATGCTCATC
>CAITLX010000163.1 GCA_903893335.1 uncultured delta proteobacterium
CGGCATTGTAATCGATCGAGTTGGCGTGGTTCCAGAACGCCGGCGCCGAGCCCGTGACCTCGAGCAGGCCGGGCTTCTCGGAGGGCTTTCCGTAGTTCGCCAGGCTCGCGTTCTTGCCTTGCACCAGGTGGTCCCAGACGTGCCACTCCCAGACGACCTGGAACGTGTCGGCGCCCGTCTTCTGGACCTCGATGACCATCTCGGGGGCGACGTAGCCGTCTTGCAGGCGGGTGGCGTCGAAGCCGACGGCGGTGGCGGCGGGTGGGTCCTTGCGCTCGACCGCGAGCATCAAGAGGTTGCCGTTGGGGAGGATCTTGAAGTCGTGGTGCGTCGTGCCCGCGTCGGACGCGAAGTTGAACGACCAGACGAGGTTGTCGTCCCAGTCGTACTCCTCGATGCGGCCCCCCTCTCCGCCGCCGATGCTCGACCCCTTCCACATCGCGGCCCGCACGAGGTTGCCGTTCGGGCGCAGGTAGCAGGATTGACCGGGCTCGTACTGGCTCCTGGACCAGTGGTGCGCGATGCGTCCGAGGCGATCGAGGAGGTAGACGTCGCCGCGGTGCTTGACCGGATAGAGGACGTAGCCCTCTTCGGCGCCCGGGCGGCAGAGCCGTAGCCCCACGGTGCGGTCGGGGTACGCGACGTCGCAGGCGGCTCCGACGGCAGCGTCGTCGGAGGGGGCGGTGCCGGCGTCGGCGGCCGGCTCCGGGTTGGCAGCGTCCGAGCCGCAGTGCGCGATGGTGGTCGGGAGGGCCAGGAGCGGCAGCGCTGCGCCGAGGAGAGCGGAGAGCCTGCCAGCGCGGGGCGTGGGTCGGGGACGCATGGGGACCTTCGCGGGGTTGGGGGTCGGCCTGCCCCGGGTGCGGGACGAGGTGACGCCCCGTGTGCGCCGCACCGGACCTCGACCTTCAAGAAACCTTCACGCGTTCGCGCGAGGCGTCTCAGCGCGCGGGCTCAGCCGCAGGTGCCGTTGGCGCAGGCCTGACCGGCGGCGCAAGCCTTGCGGCACCCGCCGCAGTTGCCCGCGCTGGTGAGGACGTCGACGCAGAGGCCGTCGCAATCGCTCTCGCCGGGTCCGCAGACGCATTGCCCGGCGCGGCATTGATGGCCCGGCGCGCAGGCGACGCCGCACGCGCCGCAGCTCGTGGCGTCGAGCGTGAGGTCGGCGCAGCCGCCGGGGCACGGGCTCTGGCCGCTGGGGCAGACGCACGCGCCGGCTGCGCAGTGCTCGCCGACGGCGCAGCGGGTGCCGCACGCGCCGCAGTTGTCGGGGTCGCTCGCGGTGCGGGCGCAGACGCCGTCGCAGAGCGCTTGCCCCGTGAGGCAGGCGCAGGTGCCGCCGGCGCAGACCTCGTTGCCCTTGCACGCGACGCCGCAGGCCCCGCAGTGGCTCGGGTCGTTGAGGGGATCGACGCAGGTGCCCTGGCAGGCGAGCATCGAGCGGCTGCAGACGCAGGCCCATTTCTGGCAGCTCTGGCCGACGCCGCAGGAGTGGTTGCAGGCGCCGCAGTTCTCGGGGTCGTTCTTGAGGCGGACGCAGTCGCCGCCATTGCACAGCGTCTGGTCCGCGGTGCAGCTGCCGACGCAGCGCCCCTTGCTGCAGAGCTCGCCCGCGCCGCACGCGTTGCCGCAGGCGCCGCAGTTGTCGTGATCGCTGCGCACGTCGGCGCACGCGCCGTTGCAGTACGAGGCCTGGGGTGGGCAGGAGCAGGCGCCGGAGAGGCAGAACTGCCCGGTGCCGCACGCGCGCCCGCAGGCGCCGCAGTTGGCCGTGTCGCCGAGCAGATCGGTGCACGCGTTCGAGCACGCGGCCTCGCCCGAGGTGCAGGTGCAGGCCGACGACGAGCAAGCGGCGCCCGGGCCGCAGGCGACGCCGCACGCGCCGCAGTTGAGGGGGTCGGAGCTGGGGTCGGCGCAGGTGTCGCCGCAGCTGGCCGTGCCCGAGGGGCAGAC
>CAITLX010000164.1 GCA_903893335.1 uncultured delta proteobacterium
CCCTCGAGCAGGCGCGCGTCGCCTGCGAGAAGCTCCCACGTCGCCATGAGCCGCGCGCGGCCGGCGTGCCCGGCGAGCTCGGCGAGGAAGCTGGAGCGCGCGCGCGCGGCGGCGCCCTCGACCTCGGCAGCCGACGGCGCGCGGCGCGCGAGGCCGGCGATCTCGTCGTCGATCTTCTTGGCGGCGTCGTCGGCGCGCTGCGTCGGCGCGAGGCGCGCGAAGACGCTGAAGAGGTCGGGGCCGACGAGGTCCTCGGCGCGCGCCGACACGTCGAGGGCGCCCGCGCCCAGGCGGGTCGCGATGCGCGAGCCGGGCCCGTCGGCGAGCACGCGGAGCGCGAGCTCGAGCGCGTCGTGGTCGGGCTCGAACGCGCCTGGGCCCACCCAGCCGTACGCGAGCGCGGGGCTCGTCGCGTGCGCGTCGTCGCGCGTCACGTCGCGCGCGCCGGTGGGCTCGGCGAGGCGAGGCGGCTCGACGTCGGGCGCGCCGTCGCCGCGCGGGACGTGGTCGAAGAATCGGTGCACGAGCGCGACCACCTCGTCGGTGTCGATGTCGCCCGCGATGGCGAGCACCGCGTGCTCGGGCCCGCGGTGCGCGGCGTGGAAGGCGCGTACGGCGTCGATGTCGAGCGCCTCGAGGTCACGCTGCGAGCCGAGCGGGTCGTGCTCGTAGGGCCAGTAGCCCTGGTAGGCGAGCGCGCGAAGCTCGACCTGCGCCGCCGCGTACGGGGCGCCCTCGACGTCGCGCGCGCGCTCGCCGAAGGCGCGCGCTCGCTCGCGCGCGAGGTCGGCCGCGTCGAAGGTGGGCGCCTTCATGCGCTCGGCCTCGAGCCACAGCGCGAGCGGCACCTCGCCGGCGGGGAGCTCGTCGTCGAGCACCGTCGCGTCGGCGGTGGAGGTCGCGTTGGCCGCGCCGCCGCGCGCCGCCACCAGGCGCTCGTGCTCGCCCGACGCGACGTTGGCGCTGCCGTCGAACGCGAGGTGCAGCGCCAGGTGCGCGAGCCCCCCCTGGCCACGCGGCTCGCGCCGCGCGCCGGCGTCGTAGGCGACCGAGACGGCCACCGTCGGCGTGGAATGATCGACGCTCAGCACCACGCGCAGGCCGTTGTCGAGCGTCACCTTCTGCACGCGCAGGGCGAGGGGGGGAGGCGCCGCGCGGGGGGGCGTGGCGCGCGGCGCGACCGGGCGCGCACCCGCAGGGGGAGCGGGGGCGGCGTGCGCGCCGGGAGCTGGGGCCTTGGGCTTGTGGGCGCCGTGCGCCCCCTTGGCCGGCTTGCGCGCCCCCTCGGCGTCGGCGGGCGCCGCGACCGCCAGGCACGCGAGCGCGCACAGCGCTCGAGCGGCGAGGCGGACGGGGGAAGACATCGACCGCCCGCATACCACGTCGGGCCGCGCGGATTACAGTACGGACGGTGCCGCACCTCGCGTCCCTCTCCCCGTCGGCGCTCGAGGCCCACCTGGCCGCCGAGGGCGCCGTCGCGCCGTCGCGGGCGCGCGCGCTCGTCGGGCCGCTGCTCCGCCACGCGTTCGGGGCGAGGTTCGACGGCGGCACGCCGACCTGGGACGACGTGACGCTCCCGCGGTGGGCGAGGGGGGCCGTGCTCGCGCTCGACGTGGCGCCGACGCTGCGCGTCGTCGAGCGCGCGCTCGCGGCCGACGGCACGCTGCGCCTCCTGCTCGCCGCGCGCGACGGCGCGCTGGTCGAGGCCGTGCTCATCCCCGGGCCGAGCCGAACCACGCTGTGCGTCTCGAGCCAGGTCGGCTGCGCCCGCGGGTGCCGGTTCTGCGAGACCGGCCGCCTGGGCCTCACGCGCCAGCTCGAGGCCGCCGAGATCGTCGACCAGGTGCGCCTCGCGCGGGCCGAGCACGCGCGCGACGCCTGGCGCCCGCCGCTGACCAACGTCGTGTTCATGGGCATGGGCGAGCCGCTCGACAACCTGGCGCGCGTCGCCGACGCGATCGCGCTGCTCAGCGACCCGCGCGCGTTCGGCCTCGCCCCGGCGCGCATCACGGTCAGCACCGTGGGCGTCGCGGACAAGATCGCCCCCTTCGTGCGCGCGACCGGCGCCCGGCTCGCGTTGAGCCTCAACGCGCCCGACGACGCTCGGCGGCGCGCGATCATGCCCGTGGCCGACCGGTGCGATCTGGCGTCGCTGCGCCGCGCGCTCGCGGAGCACGTGCCGCGCTCGCGCCGGCTGCTGGTCGCCTATGTCCTGTTCGACGGCTGGAACGACGCCGAGGCCGACGCGGACCTCGTCGCGGCGTTCGTCGAGGGGCTCGGCGCGAGGGTCAACCTCATCGCCGCCAACGCCGGCCCCGACCCCTCGCTCCGCGCGCCTCCCGAGCGCGTGGTCGCGGCGTTCCACGCGCGGCTCGTGTCGCACGGCGTGACGACGCTGCTGCGCCACGCCAAGGGGCGCGACGTGTGGGGCGCGTGCGGCCAGCTCGCGGGCGCCGCGCGGCTCGCGGGCTCGCCCCCCGAGCCTCAGCGCGAGCCGAACGCGCGCGCGAACCCCGCCACCTGCTTGCCGATCGTCTCGAGCTGAAACGCGGACGAGCGGTCGGTGCACGCGCCGCTCTCGTCGAACAGCGGCGTCGAGGTGTTGAGGGCGGCGCCCATCGGCGTGGGCCAGCCGCGCAGCGAGTGGGCGATGGTGCGCAGCGTGCCGAGCGTCGAGACCGCGGCCTGCCAGCCCCACGCGTTGGCGACGCAGCCGACGGCTCGCCCGTCGAAGTAGGGGCGCTCTGCCTTCGCGAGATCCTCGGCGTAGTCGAGCGCGTTCTTCACGAGGCCCGAGACGGTGCCGTGGTAGCCCGGCGACGCGATGACGATGCCGTCGGCGCGGCGCATGGCCTCGACCAGCCGCGTCGCCTCGGCCGTGCGCTCCTTGTTCTCGGGCGCATAGATCGGCAGCGGGCGCAGCGCGTCGGCGCCGAAGAGCTCGACCTCGGCTCCGTCGGCGGAGGCGGCGGCGAGGACGCACGAGAGCGCCTTCTCGGTGGCGGAGCCGGGGCGGGTCGAGCCGCCGATGGCGATGACGTAGAGGGACATGGCTCGCAGACTACCCTCGGCCAGCGTCTGCGGAGAAGCGCAGAGCGACGCGCGACGCCGGGGCTTCGGGCGGTTGCGCGGCCCCGATCGCGCGGTGTACGGTCCGCGCCGGTCGATGGGTCGGCGCGTCTTCGCTCGCACGGTCGCCGTGTTCGTCGTCGCCGCCGCCGTCGCGCAAGCCGAGCCCGGTTCGCGGGGGAGCGACGAGGCCGAGCGGCGCTTCCGCTCGGGGCAGGCGCTCGCGTCGCGCGGCGACTTCGCGGCCGCGTGCCGCGAGTTCGACGCGAGCCTCCGCCTCGAACCTTCCTTAGGTACCGCGCTCAACCTCGCGGACTGCGAGGCCCACACGGGCAAGCTCGCGACCGCGATCGATCGGCTGCGCGACGCGCTCGGGCGGCTGCCTCGGGGTGACGATCGTGTCGCGCCTGCTCGCCAGACGCTCGCCGATCTCGAGCGGCGCGTGCCGCGCCTCACCCTGGTGCTCGCGCCCGAAGCCCCGAGGGGCACGCGGGTGCTGTGCGACGGAGCGCCCGTGGGGCGCGACGCCCTCGGCGTGGCCCGGCCGTTCGACGCCGGCCAGCACTCCATCGTCGTGCAAGCGGCGGGGCGCGACGAGCGTCGCTACGACGTC
>CAITLX010000165.1 GCA_903893335.1 uncultured delta proteobacterium
CGCAAGGCGTGCAAGCTGGCGGACGACATCTTGCGGCGCCGCGACCCGGGGGACGCGATGTCCAACCTCGCCGGCGTCCACGGCGTGCTGTCGTTCGTGACGGTGGCCGCGGAGGGCACCTGCCCGATGACGCTGCGCGCACTGCTGCGCGAGCTCGCGGCGCGCGCGGTGGGGAGCGACCGGCGAGGCCAGGTCATCGTCGAGGGGGCGCGAGCGTACATCGGCGCGGACCCCACGCTGGCAGCGCTCGACGAGACGGTCGAGCTGCCGCGCTTCGATCTCGCGCTGAAGCTCGGCCTGCGCCGCACCCGACGCACGCGGCAGGCCTACGAGGCTGCGCTGCGGGTCTGCATCGATCCTCGCGACGAAGCGCGCGCGAATCCGCGGCTCGACGTCGACGCCGCGGTCGCCGCCCTTCGGGTGGCGCTGCTGCGCATCCAGCCGTTGCGGCAGCTCGAGGTGCGCGAGGAGTTCCCCCTGGTGGCGCGCGCGCTGCTCGCGCACAGGGCCGAGGTCTGCCTGCGTGGCGATCGCATGCACGTCCTCTGGGCGCCGCTGCGGCCGGGCACGGTGCACCGCATGTTCGTCGCGTCGCGCCTCGCGCGCGACGAACTCGCCGCCAAGCTCGGCGTACCGTCTGAGACCCTCGCCGTCTCGGGGAGCCGGATCCCGATGGGGCAACTCACGGCTCTGCCCGCGGCGCAGGGTGATCTCGCGCTGCTCGCGGGGGCGTGACCCCGCCCCTCAGCTCCTGAACCCCACCTTGCGGCCGCTCGACCCGGGCTTCACCGCGAGCTCGGCGGCGAGCACGTCGAGCAGGCGCGGCGCGTCGTACCGGTCGTCGAGCATCGCCGCGCGGGCGATGACGGCCGCGAAGTCGCCCGGCGTGAGGCGATCCATGGCGTCGAGGCGCACGCGCGCGGCGGCCTGGGCGTCGGCGCCGTCGGGCAGGCTCCCGCCGCTGGCCTCGAGCGCGCGATGGAAGAGCCCCCAGCGCGCGTCGGCGTCGGGGTAGCCGAAGGCGATCTTCACTCCGAAGCGGCGCAGGGCGGCGGCGTCGATGGACTCGAGCAGGTTGGTGGCGCAGACGAAGAGCCCGTCGAACTGCTCCATTTGCACCAGCAGCTCGTTGACCTGCGTCACCTCCCACGAGCGCTCGGCGCTGGTGCGCGAGCGCAGGAAGCTGTCGGCCTCGTCGAGCAGCAGCAGCGCGTGGTCGGCGCGCGCGCGGCGGAACATCGCCGCGATGCGCTTCTCGGTCTCGCCCAGGAACTTGTCGAGCAGATCGGAGGCGCGCTCGAGCTGCAGCGGCACGCCGATGCGCTCGGCGAGGTGGTGCGCGAAGGCCGTCTTGCCGGTGCCCGGCGCGCCGTGCAGGCAAATGGTGCCCACCGGGCGGCGCGTCAGCGCGGCGACGAGCCGGTCGAGGTCCACGTCGGCGCGCACCGCCGAGAGGTCGTAGGCGCCGACTGCGCGCGGCGCGCACGGGGCATGGTGCGCGTGACGCCCAGGCAGCGCCTGCTGCACCACGCGCACGACGGTGCGCTCGATCTCCGAGACGTCCGACAGCTGCGCGAGCTTCACGACGCGCGCGGCCTGCTCGACGTGCGCGGGGGCGACGCGCGGATCGGCCGCGACGCGCGCGACGAAGTCACCGCCGACCGCGAGCCCGTGGACGGCGGCCGACACGAGCCTGCGGCGCACGGCGACCGGGGGGACGGGCACCTCGAGCACGATCGCGAAGCGCCGCAGGTGCGCGGGGTCGAGCCCCTCGATGGAGTTGCTGATCCAGATGGCCGGGACGCGCGAGCCCTCGAGCAGGCGGTGCACCCACGCCTTGTCGGCCGGCTGCGCGTCGCCCGCGCGCAGCGAGGGGAAGACGTCCTCGGCCTCGTCCATCACGAGGACGGCGCGGTCGTGGCCGGAGAGGAGGATCTCGGCGGTCGCGAAGGTGGTGAGGCGGGCGGTGCCGCCCGTCCACGAGCCGTCGCGCTTGCTCGCCACGACCTCGTGGGCCTCGGCGCCCGCTGCGGCGGCGAGCACGCGCGAGAGCGCCGTCTTGCCCGTGCCGGGTGGGCCGTGGAGGAAGACGTGGACGCCCTTGGCGCGCTCGGCGAGCGCCCCGCGCAGCAGTCGGCAGGTGAGGTCGAGGTCGGCGCCGAGGTGCGCGAAGGCCTCGAGTCCGAGCGCGGCGGGCGGCGCCGGTCGCACCCACTCGGTGGTGAGCGCGTCGGGCGCGACGTCGTCGGTCGACAGCAGCGTGGTGACCTGGTCGGGCACGTCGAAGAAGCCGGGGCGGTGGCCGTTCGCGGGGACGGCGAGGCGCGTGGACGCGAGCGGGCCGTCGGGGGAGAGCGCGCGCGCCACCTCGGCGAGCGGGTAGCCGAGGGCGGTCGCGGTGATCCAGGCCGCCGACACCGACTCGCGTCGCCGCATGGGGAAGACGCAGTCGTTGATGTCGGAGCACATCCGGCTCGTGATCGCGAAGACGAGGACGTCGCGCTCGACCTCCGAGAAGCCGAGCTTGTCCGCGAGCGCGGCGACGTTGCGCTCGATCAGCGAGTCGCACGGCGGCGGCGTCGCCTCGGCGGAGGCGAGGTCGGCCTCGAGGCGGCGCAGCGCAGGCGCGGTGCGGGCCCTCGGATAGCCAATGGCTGCGAGCACGTTGACGTCGTACTGGGCCTTGCC